>JAQSDT010000443.1 GCA_029946075.1 bacterium
GTCCCCGCGCACGCGGGGACCCATAACCACAGGGGTGCGTGGGTATGTTTTCGCGGGAGCTCCCGCGCGTTTCAACAATCTAGATTTGTGGTTATGGGTCCCGGCGTTCGCCGGGACGACGATGGGGTGCGCTCACTCCGCCTTCGCGAAACGATCATCCAGCGCATAACCCGCGCCGCGGACGGTGCGGATCGGATCCTGCTCGCGGCCGGGGTTGAGCAGCTTGCGCAGACGTCCGATGTGAACGTCGACGGTACGTTCGTCGATATAGATGTCGCGGCCCCAGACGCTGTCGAGCAGTTGCTCGCGGCTGAACACACGGCCGGGATGCTCCAGGAAAAACTCCAGCAGGCGATATTCGGTCGGGCCGAGATCGATCTGGCGGCCGGAGCGCGCGACACGACGCTTTTCGCGGTCGAGCTCGATATCGCCATAGGTCAGCACGGTGGCGAGACGCTCGGGGCTGGCGCGGCGCAGCAGGCCCTTCACCCGCGCCAGCAGTTCCGGCACGGAAAAAGGTTTCACGATGTAATCATCGGCGCCGGTGGCAAGACCCCTGATCCGCTCGCTTTCCTCGCCGCGCGCGGTCAGCATGATGATCGGCAGCTGCTTGGTTTCCGGCCGCGCCCGCAGGCGGCGGCAGAGTTCGATGCCGGAGAGGCCCGGCAGCATCCAGTCCAGCACCACGAGGTCGGGCACCCGCTCCTTCAGCCTGGTGTCGGCGTCATCGCCGCGCCCGACGGTTTCGACATCATAGCCTTCGGCGTCGAGGTTGTAGCGCAGCAGCGTCGTCAGCGCCTCCTCGTCCTCGACCACCATAATGCGTGCGTTCATGTATCCAGCCTTCGTTGTATCTTAGCTCAGTTCCCAGGCACCGTCGTCGCAAACGTCGTCATGTCGCCCTTCGGGCGCTTGTCGAGCATCTGCTGGCCTTCGATCATGTAGAACACGGTTTCGGCGATGTTGGTGGCGTGATCGCCGATCCGTTCGATATTCTTGGCGCAGAACATCAGGTGAATGCAGAACGAGATGTTGCGCGGGTCCTCCATCATATAGGTGAGGAGTTCGCGGAACAGCGAGGTGCAGATGGCGTCGACTTCCTCGTCGCCCTTCCACACCGCCATCGCCGCCGGCAGATCGTGCGCGGCATAGGCGTCCAGCACCGATTTGACCTGCTGCAGCACGAGGTCGGTCATGTGTTCGAGGCCGCGCAGCAGTTTCAGCGGCTGGAAGTCGTTCTCCAGCGCCGCGACGCGCTTGCCCATGTTCTTGGCGAGATCACCGATCCGCTCCAGATCGGTGGCGACGCGCATCGCGCCGACGATCTCGCGAAGGTCCACCGCCATCGGCTGGCGGCGCGCGATCGTCAGCACCGCGCGCTCCTCGATCAGGTGCTGCAGACGGTCGATCTCGGCGTCGGCGACGACGACGCGCTTGCCGAGCGCGACGTCGCGGCGCACCAGCGCGTCGACGGATTCGGTGATCATGCGTTCGGTCAGGCCGCCCATCTCGGCGACGAGCCGGGTGAGTTCCTGCAGATCGCTATCGAATGCTTTCGCGGTGTGCTCGGAAGCCATGCTCTATCTCCTTAAATCACGATCCGATTGGATCGGATCCTGATTTCATTTTCCTGTTTACGCATGATCTGATCGGAAAACCGGATTCCACTTTTCCGGATCATGCACTAGCCGAACCGGCCGGTGATGTAATCCTGCGTGCGTCGATCGCTGGGCGACGTGAAGATCTTGTTGGTGTCGTCGAACTCGATCAGTTCGCCGAGATACATGAAGGCGGTCTTGTCGGACACGCGCGCCGCCTGCTGCATGTTATGCGTCACGATGGCGATGGTGTAATCCTCCGCCAGCTCCGTGATCAGTTCCTCGACCTTGGCGGTCGAGATCGGGTCGAGCGCCGAACAGGGCTCGTCGAACAGGATCACTTCGGGCCGCACCGCGACGGTGCGCGCGATGCACAGACGCTGCTGCTGACCGCCGGACAGCGACAGGCCGCTCGCGTTCAATTTGTCCTTGACCTCGTTCCACAGCGCGCCGCCGCGCAGCGCCTTCTCGACGCGGCCGTCCATCTCGGACTTCGAGATCTTCTCGTAGAGGCGGATGCCGAACGCGATGTTCTCGTAGATCGTCATGGGGAACGGCGTCGGCTTCTGGAACACCATGCCGACGCGGGCGCGCAGCAGATTGAGGTCGAGCTTTGGATCGAGAATGTTGGTCTGGTCCAGCATCAGCTGGCCGGTGGCGCGCTGGCCGGGATAGAGATCGTACATCCGGTTGAAGATGCGCAGCAGCGTGGACTTGCCGCAGCCGGACGGGCCGATGAAGGCGGTGACGCGGTTGGCGCCGAGCGCCAGGTGGATGTTCTTCAGCGCGTGGTGTTCGCCATAGTAGAAATTGAGGCCGCGCGCGGTCACCTTCGGCGGCGCCTCGGGCAACGCCACCTGCGGAACGGGACCGCTTGCGGAACTCACGGATACGGAAAGCTCGGTCATTTCGATGTCCTCTCGGCGCCGAGAATGCGCGCGCCAATATTCAGGGCAAGAACGGTGAGGGTGATCAGCAGCGCGCCGCTCCAGGCGAGCTCCTTCCAGTAGGCGTAGGGACTCTGCACGAAGTTGTTGATGGTCACCGGCAGGTTGGCCATCGTCTTCGTCAAATTGAGGCTGAAGAACTGGTTCGACAGCGCGGTGAACAGCAGCGGCGCGGTTTCGCCGGCGACGCGGGCGGTGGCCAGCAGCACGCCGGTGATGAGACCAGAGCGCGCGGCGCGATAGGCGATCCGGCGGATCACCAGCGAGCGCGGCAGGCCGAGAGCGGAGGCCGCCTCGCGCAGCGGATTGGGCACCAGTCCCAGCATGTCCTCGGTGGTGCGCACCACGACCGGGATCACGATCACGGCGAGCGCGACACAGCCGGCAAAGGCGGAGAAACCGCCCATCGGCACCACGATGGCGCCGTAGACGAACAGGCCGATGATGATCGAGGGCGCGCTGAGCAGGATGTCGTTGATGAAGCGGATCACCGACGTCAGCCTGTCGTGCTTGCCGTATTCGGCGAGATACGTTCCGGCGAACAAGCCGAGCGGCGCGCCGATGCCGACGCCGATCACGGTCATGATGACCGAACCGATGATGGCGTTGCGCAGACCGCCCTCGGTCGATCCCGGCGGCGGCGTGTCCTGCGTGAAGATCGCAACGCTGATGCCGGACAAGCCGTTGTAGAACAGCGTGAACAGGATCAGCGCGAGCCAGGTAACGCCGAACATGGCGGCGCCGACGCAGAGCATGCGGACGATGATGTCGAAGCGGCGGCGGGAAGCGTAGATCGGGTTCATGTCACTTCCCCGCCTTCTTTTCCAGCCGCAGCAGCATCAGCCGCGCGGCGGACAGCACGAAGAAGGTCAATACGAACAGCAAGAGACCGAGCAGGATCAGGCCGGACTGATGCAGCCCGTCGCTCTCGGCGAATTCGGAGGCGATCGCCGCCGAGATCGTGGTGCCCGGTGCGAAGATCGAGGACTGGATCTTGAACGAGTTGCCGATGATGAAGGTCACCGCCATGGTCTCGCCGAGCGCGCGGCCGAGCGCCAGCATGATGCCGCCGATCACGCCGACCCTTGTGTAGGGGATGACGACGTTGCGGACGACTTCCCAGGTGGTGCAGCCGACGCCGTAGGCGGCTTCCTTCAGCACCGGCGGCACCGTCTTGAA
>JAQSDT010000444.1 GCA_029946075.1 bacterium
ACTCCGCATGACGGCACGCCGACGGGTGCCTGGCAGCGCGGCGTCGGCCACGTGCCCGGCGGATCGTCGTCGGGCGCGGCGGTGTCGGTCGTCGACGGCATGGCGCATGGCGCGCTCGGCACCGATACCGGCGGCTCCTGCCGCATTCCGGCGGCCTTCAACGGCATCGTCGGATTCAAGCCGACGCAGCGCCGGGTGCCGCTCGACGGCGGCGTGCCGCTGTCGTCCTCGCTCGACAGCTTTGGGCCGCTGGCGCGCAGCGTCGCGTGCTGCGCCATTCTGGATGCCGTGCTGGCCGATGAACCCGTGCAACCACTGCAGCCGCGTTCGATCAGGGGTATGCGCCTCGCCGTGCCGACCACGGTTGCGCTCGACGATCTCGACGACGAGGTCTCCACGACGTTCGAACGTGCGCTGGCGGCGCTGTCGCGTGCGGGCGCGTCGATCGAACGGATCGAGGTGCCGGAATTTCACGATGTCGCCGTCATGAACGGCAAGGGTGGTTTCGCGGCGGCCGAGAGCTTTGCCTGGCACCGTTACCTGATCGTCAGCCATGGCGATGTCTATGACCCGCGCGTGCAGGTGCGTATCCTGCGCGGCGAAGGCATTAGCGCCGCCGACTATATCGATATCCTCAACGCGCGCCGCTCGTTCATCGAGCGGACCGAACGGCGCATCGCGCCTTACGACGCGCTTGTCATGCCGACCACGGCAAATGCGCCGCCCAAAATCGCCGATCTCGCCGATGATAAGGCGTTCGGCACGCAGAATCTGCGCGCCTTGCGCAACTGCACCCTGATCAACATGCTCGACGGCTGCGCGATCTCGCTGCCGGCGCATCGCGAAGGCGAGATGCCGGTAGGCTTGATGCTGGCCGCCGCGGGCGGCTCGGATCGCCGCATTTTCGAACTCGCCGCCGGAATGGAGAACATCATCCGTGATTGATCTGACTTTTTCTGCCGTCCGCAATGGCGCGGCGACGCCGCTGACGCTTGCGATCGACAAGGCCGTCATCGCCGGCTGGACCGGCCGCGATCCGGTGGCGCGCGACAAGCATATCGCCGAGCTCGAAGCGATCGGTATCGCGCGCCCGGCGACCACGCCGATCTATTACCGCTGCTCGGCGCGGCGGATTACGCTGGGCGATCGCATCGAAGTTTCGGGCGGCGATTCCAGCGGCGAGGTCGAGTTCGTGCTGATCGGCTGGCAGGGCCGCATCTTCGTCGGCTGCGGCTCCGACCATACCGACCGCAAGGTCGAGGCCTACAGCGTAACGGTGTCCAAGCAGATGTGCGAGAAGCCGATGGCATCGGAGCTCTGGGAGCTCGATGACGTCATTGCTCATTGGGACAAGTTGATCCTGCGCTCCTGGGCCGTCATCGACGGTGTGCGGGTGCTCTACCAGGAAGGCACGCTCGACCACATGCTGCCGGTCAAGGACCTGATCGATCGCGGATTCGGGGCCAAGGGCCTGCCCGATGGCTGCGCCATGTTCGGCGGCACCTTTGCGGCCAAGGGTGGCATCCGCCCGGCTGACCGCTTCGAATTCGAACTGGAAGATCCCGTGCTGAAGCGCAAGATAGGCCACGGCTATGACGTGATCACGATGCCGGTGCTGGGGTGAATTTTTAATTGCACCCCCGATGTCGTCCCGGCGAAGGCCGGGACCCATAATCCCGGTCATCTTTTGTTGAAATGTCGTCGACCAGCGTGCTCAGACCATAATCGCTGCGGCGTATGGGTCCCGGCCTTCGCCGGGACGACATTCGAAGTTCACGGAAATCGGGTGGCTTGAAGCTGCAGGTGTTGCGAGACTTTCGACTATGACAGCAACCGCGCAAAAGACCCGCCACTCCGCCCTCAACGCCACCGCCCGCGTCGACGCTCTGGACTGGACTCACATCACCGGCGATCTCGACGCATCCGGCTGCGCCATCCTCAAAGGCCTGCTTTCGCCGGACGAATGCGCCGCCGTGGCCGCGCTCTATCCCGACGACAAGCATTTCCGTAGCCGCGTCGTGATGGGCCGTCACGGTTTCGGTCGCGGCGAGTACAAATACTTCTCCTATCCGCTGCCCGATCTGATCGCGCAGTTGCGGCCCGCGCTTTATCTGCGGCTCGTTGGCGTTGCCAATCGCTGGAACGAGACGATGGGGATCGACATCCGTTATCCCGATCGCCACGACGCGTTCCTGAAACGATGTCATGACGCCGGGCAAGTCCGGCCGACGCCGCTGCTGCTGCAATATGGCGAGGGCGACTACAATTGCCTGCACCAGGATCTTTATGGCGAGCATGTGTTTCCGCTTCAGGTCGCGATCCTGCTGTCGGAGTCCGGGCGCGATTTCTCGGGCGGCGAGTTCGTGCTGACGGAGCAGCGGCCGCGGATGCAGTCCCGGCCCGAGGTGGTTCCGCTGCGGCAGGGCGACGCGGTCGCCTTTGCTGTGCACCACCGGCCGGTGCAGGGGACGCGCGGGCCCTATCGGGTTAACCTGCGGCACGGCGTTAGCCGCATCCGTTCCGGACATCGCCACACCGTCGGCGTGATTTTCCACGATGCGAAGTGAGTACGAACTGAATTGACTGCGGATCTGTTCGAGGCCGTTTCGGACGTGCGTCCACCACGCGAGGCGATGGCGGAGGGGGCTGTCGTGCTGCGGGGCTTTGCAAAATCCTTCGAAAGTGAACTGGTCCCGGCGCTTCGCGAGGTCGTGGCGCAGGCGCCGTTCCGCCGCATGTTCACGCCGGGCGGCCACCAGATGTCGGTCGCCATGACCAATTGCGGCAGCGCCGGCTGGGTAACCGATCAAAGCGGCTATCGCTATGACGGCATCGATCCCGATTCCGGGCAGCCCTGGCCGGCAATGCCGCCGGTGCTGCGCCGATTGGCGGAGCAGGCGGCAGCCGAAGGCGGCTTCGAGAGCTTTGCGCCCGATGCCTGCCTGATCAACCGCTATACGCCGGGCGCCCGGATGTCGCTGCATCAGGACAAGGACGAGCAGGATCTTGCCGCGCCGATCGTGTCGGTTTCGCTGGGCTTGCCTGCGACCTTCCTGTTCGGCGGTCCGAAGCGCGCCGACAAGCCGAAACGCTACCGGCTGGAGCACGGCGACGTCGTGGTCTGGGGCGGCCCGTCGCGGCTGTTCTTTCACGGCGTGGCGCCGCTGGCCGAAGGCGAGCATGCCGTGATGGGCCCCCAGCGCATCAATCTGACATTTCGCAAGGCGAGGTGAGGTCTCTTCTCCCACTGGGGAGGAGGGAGAAGCCGTTCCATCCGACTATTTCATCGTCTATGTTCCCCGAAGGGCCGGGGGCAGACATGACCGCATCAGAGGCAACTTCCGACAAGGCGACCAACAGCGCAGGCATCTATCTTGCCGTGCTGCAACTGGTCTTCACGCTGGGCTGGACCACCTACGTCATCTATCTGCCGAAACTCTGCGCCGAGGTCGGCATCGCGCCTGCCATGGTGATCCTGATCCTGATGCTGGACCAGGCGATCTTCACCATCACCGATACCGCCATGGGGATCGTTGCCGACAAGATCGCGCCGTTCGTCGGCAAGCTCGGCGTCATCGTCGGCATCCTGACCGCGCTGTCCTGCGCCGCCTTTGTCGCGCTGCCCTTCGTTGCCGGCACCGGACCGGGCGCGCAAGCCTGGTTCATCGTGCTGATCGTGATCTGGGTGGTGACGTCGTCGGCGCTGCGCGC
>JAQSDT010000445.1 GCA_029946075.1 bacterium
ATGCCACTCTCCTGCAGGCGGCTGGCCAGTTGAGAAAGCAATGCTGATTTACCTGAGCCGGCCTCCCCAATCAGCAAGGTTCGACCTCTTGGTTCGGTCTGAATCCGCGCCATAATTCGATCCAGCTCGGGGCGCTCCATGAATAGCCCCTCGATGGTCCTGGGCCAGTCGAGCAAGTCCTGCGAACCGACACGAGCATCTGCTTTCGCAACTCGTAAATCGACCGCGTCCGACCGAGCACGCGGCAAGTCCGCAGCCAGCCGATCGTCAATTCGCGACACAGCGCTGCGAATCTGCTCAAGCGTTTGATCCCTGCCGACTTCCTTCCAGTGCTCAGATGCGATTAGTGCCTTACGCAACGCATTCACGAACTCGGTTAGTGCGGCGGTGACGGCCTCGCTGTCGGTCTGCCAGATGCTAGCTAGGGCGCCTCGGCGGTCATCGTCCCTAGCGAACCGATCAACGAAGCGCTGGAGGTAGCTTTCGGCCAAATCGGATGCGTCAATGGTCGAGGTCGGATCGGCCACATTTTCCACAACCGCCGGGCCAATCAGGCCCCGGAGGAATGACTCCGACCTAAAATCCTCAGCGAAAGCGGGTTCGATGGCGATAGCAGCCTCGATCGCCCGGGCCGAAATCGCCGCCAGTTCCTTTTTCGCCGCACCATTTCTCAGTTGGCGCCGAATGGCACCGACAGCAGAGGTGGCGGTGTTCTCGGCGGCCCAAGTGAGGGCCGATATCATCACGACGGCGGACAAGCTCATCGGTGTGACATAAGCGATGTTCTGACTATGTTCTAGCGGGATTGTGTTTGATGCTGTCCCGGAGCGTTTCCGTTTAGAGTCGACCGCTTCGCCAACCAGCTTTGTCGCTGGAGCCGCCTATCCGGGACCAAAATCATTTTGATTTTTCTTGAGTCGGTAGGGGCCCGCCCTTGAACTCCGGCGCTAGCAAGTCACATGACGTGTAGGAGGTCGCCATGCCACGCCAAGTCTACTTTGCCCGCCTATTCCGCAATGAGGAAACGAAACCTATCGTGACCTTGCCGATGCAGGGCTTGGATGAGGCCGCCGCCGCCGAAGATGCCAAGCGCGCTTTGGCCAACGGCTTTCAGAACGAGCGTGAGAGCCGTCTGAAACCCACCGGCGTCGTCCTGGTCCTATTCAATGAAGACGGTAGCAAACGCGATTTGCGGAAATATTTCTATCAGCCGGACGGGTCGTTCCGGGAAGTCGTTATCGAGCCGCCCACTATGGGCAAGGCCACTCTCGCGGAACAAGCCTGAACTTGGTTCGGCTAACTTTCGGCCGGGGTTCGGACTTGAACTCTTTATCCGCTAGGATCAGTTCATGAATACGACCATGTCGCCGCAAGCAGCCTATCATCAACTGGGCACTCTGTTGGCCGATGTGCCTGATCTTCTGGGGTTCGATCGCGATTACAAACTGCCGACCACAACGATCCAATGGCTGGCGAAGGCGACCGCGTTGGTGAACGCCGCGACGGGGATTTCGCCTTACAGAGTGCGCATGGATTACGCCGTGCAAAACTTGGTTGCGACTCTGGACGCTGAAAGGCACGCCAGAGAGATCATCTTGGTCTTGAACCAAGTCCTCGCGACGCTTGAAATCGAGTTGCCCGCGAGCGCGCAAGGAGCCTTCGTAACCACCGGGGCATCACTTGATGCGTATGCCGCCATATCGAAAATCGTCGGCCAAGCTACGAAGTCCGTCCTGATCATTGACCCCTATATGGATGCTACTGCCGTCATAGAGGTCGCTGGCTTGGCGTCTGCGGGCGTGGATGTTCAGTTGCTGTCAGACGCTAAGTCCGTAAAGCCTACCCTCAAGCCTGCTGCGGATAAGTGGGTCCAACAGTATGGGCCCACCCGCCCTTTAGAGGTCAGATTGGCGGCGGCAGGATCGCTCCACGACAGGTTGATCATGACCGACAGTATGGACGCCTGGGTCCTCACGCAGTCTCTCAAGGACTTCGCCAAACGATCGCCAGCTACAATTCAGCGAGCCGATGCGGAGTTGGCTGTCATGAAAGTTCAAGCGTTCAACGCGATTTGGAACGGAGCAGTTCGGGTCGTCTAGGCTTGTCTGATGATGGACGCGCTTGGCATCCTCCTTATTGTGGGCAGCCTCGGGCTCTGTTCTTCGCGCACAAGCTGCCTGAGAAAACGCTCGGCGGCATTCATAAGGCCTTCGTATGGCTGTTGTGCCTAGGGCTGATCGCCGTGGTGCTTGGGACCTGCATGGAAAGCGTCGGGCGCAGGCAGGATAGCCCCTTCGAGCGACAGTACCGCTAGGCGCTCCATCCACCGGGTGACCCGCTATTTCGGGCGCCGCCCAGGAGCGAGGTTCTTAGGGCGCTCCGCTCCCTCGTCCGGCAACCTCAGCAGTTCCGCGTGGGTTTCCTGTAGCGTCGCCGCCAGCCGATCGAGCACTTCCAAAGAGGGGTTCCCCAACTCCCGCTCCAATTCGCTGAGGTAGGCACGGTCAATCCCCGCATCATGGGCCAGCTTTTCCTGCGAGAGGCCGCGCTCGCTGCGCAGCCGGCGCAAATTCCAAGCCAGTAGAGTCCGTCCCAACATCGCGCCAAGCGACCGCGCGTTGGTCATTCAAACCACGGGCTATTGCCTACAGAAAGGTCTTGGCTATGTCTGGGTTTACGGCGCGCGTTCCGGCCCAAGGGAAATCACGGCATGAAACTGGTTTTTCAGATCGCAGGCGGGATCGTCCTCGCCCTATTCATTCTGTTTTGCCTGAACATCGCCCTGACGGTCGCCCCGGCGGCGGGCGGTTTCTTCGGCGCCCTATTCTCCGACCCGGGTTTCCTGGGATTTTTGGGATTTGTGGCAGTGATCGGCATCTCAGCGCTCGTGTTCCTCAAGCGGCGCTAATGTTGAGTCGAAGGCAGCCCGATCTCACCGGCTAATGCTGAGCCCGACTAATCTATCCGCCATACTCGCTATGCGCGATCTCCAAGCCAGCTTGGATGTCCACCGAGGGGGCAAGGCCGCTGCGCCCGACAGCGCACCCGCTAACTGACCCGCAATGGCAGCGGTGGTGTCGGCATCTTGCCCAAGGTTTGCGGCATGCAGCACCGCCGGTCCGAACTCCGGGGCCCGGCCGACTGACCACAGAGCCGCTTCTAGTGAGTGAACAACATAGCCGGAGGCGTTGATCTCGCGGCGGGGCTTACCTCGCCACGATCCTGCGTTCACGGTTGACACGCCTTTGGCCCAGTCCCCCACGCGGAGGGCGAGAACATCCGATCGTGGGCATCCAGCAATCGCATCCGCAATCATCTCCGCATAAAGGACGCAGGCGTCCACCGCTTCGGGCGCGGCATGGGTAGTCTTCGACTGCCTTGCTGCACTGTCGCGCAAGGCGGGCTTGTCGTTCCAGAAGCGGATGGCCACCGGGGCCAGACGCATCAAAGAGCCATTGCCTGCGCTCATCGCTTCGCGGGAGCCGCAGTGATCTGCCTTGGTCCGCTCCCATCGGCGCAGGGCTACTGAGGTTGTGGCTCCAATGTCGAAACAGTGCCCGGTGCAGGAGTAGTCCCCTTCGCGCCACCAAGCGGTGAAGCGGCCAAGGAGGTCTTGCTCGTCCAGCCCTCCGGTTGTCGTCAGACTGTCGGCCAGCGCCAGCGCCATTGCCGTGTCGTCTGTCCACTG
>JAQSDT010000446.1 GCA_029946075.1 bacterium
ACGAGACACCCCCGAACGAGACACCCCCGAACGAGACACCCCCGAACGAGACACCCCCGAACGAGACACCGACTCACGCAGTTCCGCCTTTGCCCCGGCCGCCAGTTGCCGCTTTTCGCGGCGGTCCAGATGCGCCAGCAGGGCAATGGTCGCCCGCAGCCGGTTCTTCTGCTGCCAGCCGACCTGCACGCCCTTGTAGAACACCGGCACGCGTTCGCCGTCGGTGCTGATCTCCATCAGCGTGTCCTCGAGCTGCTGCCGGCGCTGCTCCGCCAGCGAGTCCCAGCGCGCCCGGAACCGCGGATCCTCGTCGCGCCAGCGATAGAGGGTGGACCGCGCGATGCCGGCCTGTTCGGCGGCCCGCAGGACGATGCCGCTCTCCTGGAAGTAGCGCAGGAACATGACCCGCTCGCGCCTGCCCGGGAGGGGACGTGGGCGGGTTGGGACACCGGAAGCCGGCTTTCTCTCGAGGACATGAAGCATCGGACGCTCCTTTTTATCCGGCGAAGTTACACTTGACGGCACCAGAAACAAGCCCTAGAATCAGGCCATCAAGAGGATAGAAGATGGCCCGCGCAGTTCTCGACCTTCCCCATTTCCACGACGAAGCGGCGGCTTTTGCCCATGTCGAGGCGCTGCTCTGGCCGAATGGCCCGGTATGCCCCCACTGCGGCAATGCCGACGCGGCCAAGATCGGCTCCGTTAAGGGTCGTTCCAAGCCCAGCAAGAAGAACCCGGAAGGCGTCGAGCGTCACGGTCTGCGCAAGTGCTACGCCGCCAAGTGCCGCACCACGTTCACGGTCCGCAACGGCTCGATCTTCGCGGATAGCCACCTGCCGCTGCACCTATGGCTCCAGGCCATTCACATGCTCACGTCGGCCAAGAAGGGCTTTTCAACCCGCCACGTTCAGCGGCTCCTGAATTGCTCGATGAAAACGGCGTGGTTCCTGACCCACCGCATCCGCGAGATCATGAAGCCCGGCACCGCTACGGACGTGCCGCCGATGGGCGGCCTTGGCGTCACGATTGAGGCGGACGAAACCTACATCGGCGCGATTGCTGGCCGTAAGAAGGGCCGCCCTCCGGTCGAAAAACACATCGTCATGACGCTGGTCGAGCGCGACGGCATTGCCCGCTCCACCACGGTCCCGAACGTCCGCGCCAATACGCTGCGTGCGGTGCTGGCAAAGACCGCCAAGCGTGGCACCAAGATCATGACCGATGACGCGAGCGCCTATCGCGACAAGCACTCGCCCTTCGCCAGCCATGACCGCGTTGCCCATGCCTATGGCGAGTACGTTCGTGGCGACGTTCACACGAACACCGTCGAAGGCTTCTTTTCGATCCTCAAGCGCGGCTTGTTCGGCACCTATCAGCACGTCAGCGAGCATCATCTGCATCGCTACCTCAACGAATTTGACTACCGCTACAACTACCGGGAACGGTTGGGCGTTGACGACAAGACGCGGGCCAAGTTGGCCGTCCAGAACGCGAAGGGTCGCCGCTTGACCTACGAAAGGCTTGGTTAAGCGGAGCCGAGCGCGGCCTAAATTGAAACGGGCGCTTCGGCTGTTACTGGACTGGTGGTAAAATAGAAACGGCCCTCCGATTGGCGTCGGGGGCCGTGAGCGCTTGGTGCATGGCGCGCGTTCCGATTTGGAATCTAATCGGAGTGACTCATCATGTCCATAATTCCCCGGCCTACTTCTTCTCTGGCTTCTGTGGGCTTTTTTGCTCGCTCGGTTGCTTCTGCCTTCTGGATTGGTGTTCTTGCTGGCGCCGTTGCTCTCTGTTCGGCCCTGCTTTTCGTCCAGGCGGTGACGCCTGACTTGGTGGGACTTTGGTTGGATATGGACTGCTCCCCGTCACATAGACGTGCACTTGATCGACAAGTTCATTCACATCAAGCGTGGATGTCACATTCACCGAGCATTGAGCTGCGAGCAACAGGAGCGCCCCAACAAGAAGGTGTCGACCACCTTTAGCCGCCGTCTTGGCTGCTTTAGCTAGTTCGGGCGACTCTTTCTCAATGTGGGCGAGAACCTTCTCTTCGGGCTCGCCTGCTTCCGCCGCCCTCAACGCCGCTTGCAATGCTTTGAGAATCTCGATTGTTCGAGGAGGCGCCGCGAGAACTTTGATGGCGTTCCCGACGAAATCAAAAGTACCATCTATAAGATGAGCGTCGCTGCCACAGTTTGGGCAAATAACGTCGATACCGGAGATTGTCACTTCCAGAGCAGCCGGCCCGACTTCAAATGCAGAAGAGTTAAAAACGATCCCGCAATTGTCGCAATGCGCTGGCACTCCTGCCATATCTCCGCCCTCCCAATTTCAACGTCGGAAGGTGCCACGCTTTCGGGTGTGATACACTGCCGGCATGAAGCCTAAAAAGGACGATCCCGAACAGTCACGCCGGTTCATTGAGATGGCCCAGGAACGCGGAGCCGATGGAAGCGCCGCCGCGCTGGATCGCGCAGTGAAGAAACTGGCCGCGCATTCCCGGCAGAAGCCGCCGCCGAAGCGGCTTAAAAAACGCTAGTCCTTCTTGGCGGCCTTCATACGCTTGATGCGCAGGGCGATGTAGTCCGCCAGAAACTCGTAAGTCTCGACAGAAGGATCGCCCGCAAACCGGATGACAATGTCTTGGTTTGCGTCGTCGATTACGCGCTCCTCCCGACCGCCAACCGGCGGGGGCGGCGGTACGAAACCGGGCGCGGGCTTCAAGGGTGTAGAAATCGGTTCGGGAGTCATGTCGGGCTCAGGGTCATCCGCAGGAAGTGTAGACACTAACACGCCGACCTCTGTCACGACCAGCGCCGTTGTTTCACGATAAGAACGAATGGCCGTGTCCGTTGCATCTGGCAAGAACTTTTCAGTCAGCAAGAACGACTTTAAGGCTTGGTCGCTGACCTTGCCGCCGGGCCACCGCTTCTCGATAGCGGCAAAAAGCTCAGGACCGTTGGCGGCCTCTAAGATCGCCTCGCGGCGTTCCTCGTCGCCCTCGTTGTGAGCGATGATCTTGAGGGCAAGATCGGTAACTCGAACAAAGCCGTCGCTACCCTCCAGCAGACCGTATTTACGAAGCGCCGAGATAACGCCCAAGGCCTTCCCGTTCAATGTCCCAAACCCCATGTGCTTGGCCGCATCAAGGGTCAGTATCTTGTTCTGGTAGTCCTCGTCGTACACCTTGCGCACCCGCTCAATCGCCGCCTTAAGGCCGATGATCGGGTAGCGCGGGCTTCGCGCCTTGGGGGCGCTCGTGGCGGCAGGGGCAGTCATGGCGGGGAATCTCCTTATCTTGTGGACGGAGAATAAACCCCATTGACCTAGCGCGTCAACCGCGTATAAGTCGTTCACCGGCGGCGCGTATATCGTCGGAGAAAGGCCAGTTATGGTCTCAAGGGTTGCTCTAGCCGGTCAGTCGCCCAAGCGGCCGGCGCGGGGCAAATAGAAAGGCCGCCAGACCCGGGCAAACGGGCGAGGCGGCCTAGCTGGGCTCAGTCGAATACAGCACCAAACTTGGGGCCGGTTATATACCGGCCCCCTTCTTTTGGGAATCCCCTACATCGTCATCGCCGGCCTGTCTCAGCAATTACAACATATTGCGGTGGTGCCGTGAAGTGTAACGTCGCCAAATCGTCCCACATGCGGCGCGGCAGGGTGATGGCGCCGGTGCCGGAGATGAAC
>JAQSDT010000447.1 GCA_029946075.1 bacterium
TGAGCGTGGGCGCGCTGGCCGCTTCGGGCCGGGCGCCGACGAGGCTCGAGATCGAGATCACCGAGACCGTGCTGCTGCACAACAAGGAAGCGACGCTGGCCGTACTGCATCAGCTGCGCGCGCTCGGCATCCGCATCGCCATGGACGATTTCGGCACCGGCTATTCTTCGCTGACCTATTTGCAGAGCTTTCCGTTCGACAAGATCAAGATCGACCGTTCGTTCGTCAAGAACATCACCGAGGATGCGAGCTCGCTCAACATCGTGCGCGCCGTCGCGGCGATGGCCAACGGCATGGGCATGACCGCCACCGCCGAGGGCGTGGAAACCGCCGAACAGCGCGACCGCATCGCTTCCGAAGGCTGTACCGAGATGCAGGGATTTCTGTTCAGCCGGCCGCTTCCGGCGGCGGAAATCGAACGGCAGTTCTTGTCGGGGCGAGCGCAGCAGCAAGCTTCGGATCGCACGGCAGCGGCCTGATTCCTCCATCGCCGTCATTCCGGGGCGATGCGCAGCATCGAACTACGATGTGCAAGTGCACATCGGAGAATCTCGAGATTCCGGGTTCACGCTTCGCGTGCCCCGGAATGACAGTCAGAACTCCGCCGCGATCTTCGACAGCATTTCCAGCAGGGCAACGCGGTTTTCGGGGCCGAGCAATTCGTTGAGCCGCGCCTCGTGCTTGCTGGCGACCAGCTTCTTGGCGCGGACCAGCACCGCCCTGCCCTTCTCGGTCAAAACGAGGATGTGCGAGCGGCGGTCGTTGGTCGAGCGCATCCGCGCGCAAAGGTCGCGGCTCTCCAGCGCATCCAGCATCGACACGAAATTCGGCCGGAGGATGCCGAGCGTGTTGGCGATCTCGGTCTGGTTACGGCCGGGATTGTTGTCGAGCAGCAGCAGCACCGAGAATTGCGCCGGCGTCAGCTGCAGCGGCTCGACGCAGCGCAGAAAGTCCTCGAACACCTTGAGCTGTGCGCGCTTGAGCGAATAGCCGAGCAGTTCGGCCAGCTCACCCATCTGCAGCGCGGCGTTCTCCACGGCTTCGTCGCCGGGCTCCTTGTCCCGCGGGCGGGATGGCTTGACGGCATCGGTGGTCGCCTTGGAAACTGTCATGGATCTGGGCTCGCGTTCCCGCCAATAAGGCCCGGCGGGGCGGGTGGGCCTTGATGTTATAATAGATAATCGTTATAGACTATATCAAATATCGGCGCCTTTCAACAGCCGATCCGGGGACCGACGGCTGACCCAAGGGGTCGAGACCGCTCGACGCGTGAGGGGGAGCGCCAAGTCTTGAGCGCAAAGTCTTGAATACGACGATCATGCTGGTCCTGCTGCAGGACGGCATCACCAATGGCGCGATCTATGCGCTGCTTGGGCTGGCGCTGGTGCTGGTTTTCGCCGTCACCCGCGTCATCCTGATTCCGCAAGGCGAGTTCGTCACCTTCGGCGCGCTGAGCTACGCCATGCTGGCGACCGGCCAGGTGCCGGGCACCGCCAGGCTGGCGGTGGCGATGGGTCTGGTCGCGTTCGGCCTCGATTTGTTCGACGCACGCCGCGCGCTGCGGCTGGGCAAGGTCCTGCGCTCGTTTGCGCTCAACATCGTCTTTCCCGCCGCCATCCTCGGTTTGACCACCGCGCTGGCCGGCCCCAAGACCCCGATTGCCGTCAATATCGTGCTGTCGCTTTTGATCGTCGCCGCGATCGGGCTGTTTCTGTATCGCATCGCATTCCAGCCGCTCGCCCACACCTCGGTGCTGGTGCTGCTGATCGCCTCGGTCGGATGTCATCTGGCGCTGCAGGGCCTCGGCCTCGTGTTCTTCGGCGCCGAGGGCCTGCGCGGCCCGGCGCTGTCGAATACGGCGCTGACGATCGGCCCGCTGCGCTTCACCGGCCAGAGCCTTGCGGTGTACGGCCTGACCATCGCCTTCATCGTCGCGCTGTGGCTGTTCTTCGGTTACACGCTGATGGGCAAGGCGCTGCGCGCCACCGCGGTCAATCGGCTCGGCGCGCGGCTCGTCGGCATCCGCACCACCCTGTCGGGCCAGATCGCCTTCCTGCTGGCCTCCGTCATCGGCGCGATTTCGGGAATCCTGATCGTGCCGATCACGACGCTCTATTACGACACCGGCTTCCTGATCGGCCTGAAAGGCTTCATCGCCGCCATCATCGGCGGTCTGGTGAGCTATCCGCTGACGGCGGTCGCCGCCCTCGTCGTCGGCTGCGTCGAGGCGTTCTCCTCGTTCTATGCCAGCAATTTCAAGGAGGTCATCGTTTTCACGCTGATCCTTCCCGTGCTGGTGCTGCGATCGCTCGCGGCGCCCGCGGTCGAGGAAGAGAAGGACTGACGATGATGGTTCAGCGGCTTCCCGTTCTCGTCTTCGCGCTCGTGATGGCAGCGATCCCGTTCATTCCCGGCGTTCCGCCGTTCTGGATCGTGCTGCTCAACAATATCGGCCTCGCCGCTCTGGTGGCGATGGGCCTCGTGCTGCTGACCGGCGTCGGCGGTCTCACCTCGTTCGGCCAGGCCGCGTTCTGCGGCTTCGGCGCCTACACCACGGCGGTACTGACCACGGCCTACGGATTTTCGCCGTGGCTGACGCTGCCGCTCTCGCTGCTGGTCAGCGGCATCGCGGCGGTTCTGCTCGGCATCGTCACGGTACGGCTGTCCGGTCACTACTTGCCGCTCGGCACCATCGCCTGGGGCATCGGGCTGTTCTACCTGTTCAGCAAGCTGGAATTCCTCGGCCGCAATGACGGCATTTCCGGGATTCCGCCGTTGTCGATCGGCAGCTTCAAGATGCTCGATCCCGGCACGATCTATTTTGCGATCTGGATCGGCGTGCTGATCTCGGCCGTGCTGACCATGAACCTGCTGGATTCCCGCACCGGTCGCGCCATCCGCGCGCTGCGGCGCGGGCACATCGCCGGCGAAGCGTTCGGCGTGCAGACGCCCCGCGCCAAGCTTCTGGTGTTCGTCTATGCGGCGATCCTGGCCGGACTTTCAGGCTGGCTCTACGCGCATTTCCAGCGCGCCGCCAATCCGACGCCGTTCGGCGCACATGCCGGCATCGAATATCTCTTCATCGCCGTGGTCGGCGGCGCCGGCTATGTCTGGGGCGCAGTGCTGGGCGCCGGGATCGTCGTGATCCTCAAGGAGATCCTGCAGAGCTATCTGCCCTACGTGTTCGGCGGCCAGAGCCAGCTCGAGACCATCGTGTTCGGCATCCTGCTGGTGGTGCTGCTGCAGCTTGCGCCGACCGGCGTCTGGCCATGGCTGATGGGCCGGCTGCCGTTGAAGCCGGGCCGCAAGCTGCCGGATACGTCGCTGCCGCTTGCCACCCGCGTGCGTGCGCAGGCCTCATCGGCCGTGCTGCTGCAGATCGAGAAAGCGCGCAAGCAATTCGGCGGCGTGATTGCCGTCAACGACGTCTCCTTCGACGTCCAGGCCCGGGAAATCGTCGCGCTGATCGGCCCCAACGGCGCCGGCAAGAGTACCACCTTCAACCTGATCACCGGCGTGCTGACGACGACCGGCGGCACGATCTCCGTGCTCGGCCACAAGGTCGACAACGCGCCGCCGCAGGAAGTCGTCAAGCTCGGCGTCGCCCGCACGTTCCAGCACGTCAAGCTGGTGCCCGACATGACCGTGCTGGAAAATGTCGCGATCGGCGCGCATCTGCGCGGCC
>JAQSDT010000448.1 GCA_029946075.1 bacterium
CGCGGCGCCGACTGGATCGACGCGTCGTCGGGCGGCGTTTCGCCGCAGCAAAAGATTCCGCTCGGGCCGGGCTACCAGGTGCCGTTCGCGCAGGCGATCAAGCAAGCCACCGGCGTCACCACCATCGCCGTCGGCCTGATCACGGAGCCGAAACAGGCCGAAGACATCGTCGCCTCAGGCAAGGCCGACATGGTCGCGCTCGCGCGCGGCATGCTCTACGACCCGCGCTGGGGCTGGCACGCGGCGGCCGAACTCGGCGGCGAAGTCCAGGCCCCGCCGCAATACTGGCGCTCGCAGCCCTCGACGCAGAAGGCGCTGTTCGGAACGACGACGTTCGGGACAAGGTAGCGGCTCGTCATTGTCAGCGACAAACGCGAAGCGTTTGCGCTTGCGAGCGAAGCGAAGCAATCCATCTCTCGTCACGGAGAAGCATGGATTGCTTCGTCGCTTCCGCTCCTCGCAATGACGGAGATTGTGTCCTAATGCGGCCCCGCCGGCGCATCTGCCGCGCGGACTTGCCAGAACTTCAGCAGCCGGCGCGCGTTTTCCATTTCCAGCTTGCCGTATTGCTCTTTCGCCTTGGCAAGCTCATGACGGCCCATGCTGCCGGAGGCGAAGCGGCTGTCCAAGACGGCGGCGACGGTTTCCCATTTCAGGCCGGCGACGCGGCAGGGGATCAGGACGCCGTCATCGCGCAGGCTCTGCATCAGCGGGCGGATCACCTCGATGCTGGAGCGCGACAGCTCGGCGAGCGTCGCGACCGTCTCCTCGTATTTCTTCTGTTTGGCAAATCCCAGCAGCGCCGATTCGTCGAGCTGGCCGTGCTTCTTCAGCGAGGCAATGAAGCGGCGCGCGGCGGCGAAATCGCGCGTGCGCGACATTTCGCGGTTGGCGCCGGCGGTTGCGGTCGCGATCGCGGTGCGAATTTCCTCGAACAGATGCGGCGGCGCGCGCGACAGCAGCCGCGAACGCACCGCCTCGGTGGCGCTGCGCAGCAATTGTTGCCGCAGGTCCGGCGGCAGGTCGACGCGAATGCCGGTCTCGACGGCAAGATCCGGATCGTCCGCCGCCTGCTTGATGACGATGGCGTAGCCCTGCGCGGAAACGCGGGCGCCGGGGTTGGAGACGATCCGGCGGCTGACCTTGGGGTAGTGCCGCTTCAGCAACGCATCGGTGACCACTTCATTGAGCCACCAGCGCCCGGAGATCGCGAGCAGATGTTGCTCGCCTTTGGTCTCGGCGAGCGCGACCAGGTCCTCCGGCGTCAGCCGCGCGGATTCGGTGAGCACCGGTTGCGCAATCGAGATTTCGTCGTTCTGCGCCAGGCGCCGCACCACGGCGGGCGGCGCCTGCTTGATCGAAGCGAGCTGCGTCGACATTTCGGCGAGCGCGATGCGGGCGGAGACGTCGGCCAGCGCGCGCAGTTCGATGGTCTTGACCAGGCGTTCGAGCACGTCGCCGAACAGTTCGATCTGCTCGCCGGAATAGCCTTCGGCCGCCACCAGGAACAGGTCGGTGACCCGTCGCATGGTGTCGAGATGTTTCTCGGCAGAGCCGGCCGCAATGGCCGCCTCGACCTCATCGGCGATCGATCGTGTCAGCATCGCTCGTCCTGAGCGTTTTCAAGCCAGTTCTGGCAGGTGATCCACGATAGGCAGCACTGCTAAACGTTCCGTAAACCATTCGGATTGGGAACAGCGTTGGAATGCGTAGACTCGCTCTCCCCACTCGTCGTCCCGGCGACCGCGGGGACGACGGATAGGGCGATGCGCAAACCGCTGTTGTGCGGCGGTGAAAGCTGCGATTGGATGGGCGATAACAAAAAGAAATCGGGGAAAAGCCACAATGCTGGACAGACCGGGACCATTGCCCGAACAAACGCTCCGTGAAACTACGGAAGCCTGGCTTAATTTGTTCGCTGGCGCGCTCGCGAAGCAATCGTCAGACGAGCTGGCAAAATGTTTCGTCGCCGATTGTCACTGGCGCAATCTGTTCGGCATCTCCTGGTTGTTCGCGACATCGAGCGGTAACGCTTCGGTAACCAGGGACTTGCTGGCGCGGGCAACCGAGTTCCATGCGCGAAATTTCCGTCTCGATTTGGCACGCCTCACGCCACGTGCGGGCGTGGCCGGCGGGCGCGATGTGATCGAGGCGATCTTCGCCTTCGAGAGCGACAACGGTCCCGGCTACGGCTCGCTGCGGCTGCTGCGCGACGCCGACGGCGCGATGCGCGCCTGGACGATCTCCACCTCGCTCGATTTCGACGCCATCTGCGACATCAGCGATGCAGCGACGCTCACGTCGCATGTCCGGGATTTCGCCGGCCCGGACTGGCTGGAAGAGCGGCAGCAATCCGCCACGTACGATGGCCGCGATCCCGATGTCCTCATCGTCGGCGGCGGCCATGCCGGTATTTCCGTCGCGGTCGAGGCGCGGCGCATCGGGCTCTCGGCGCTGGTGGTCGATCGCATGGCGCGCGTCGGCGACAACTGGCGGCTGCGCTATCGCGGGCTCAAGCTGCACAACAAGACGCCGGTCAATCACCTGCGCTATCTGCCGTTCCCGTCGACGTTTCCGGACTACATCCCGAAGGACAAGATCGCGAACTGGCTGGAAAGCTATGTCGACATCATGGAGGTCGACTTCTGGACCCGTACCGATTTCGCCGGCGCCGATTACGACGAGGCCACGCAGCGCTGGACCGCGCGGCTGACGCGCGAGGGCGCCGCGCGCACGCTCAAGCCGAAGCACATCGTGCTCGCGACCAGCGTCAGCGGCGCGCCGAATATTCCCGTCATCGAAGGCATCAAGAACTTCAAAGGAGAGGTGTTGCACTCCAGCCGCTTTGCGGCGGGCAGGGCCTGGCGCGGCCGCCCGGTGATGGTGTTCGGCACTGGCACCAGCGCGCACGACATCTGCCAGGAACTGCAGGCCGCGGGCGCCGACGTCACCATGGTGCAGCGAAGCCCGACCATGGTCGTCAATGTCGAGCCGGCGCAGCTCTACGACAAGACCTATCTCGGCGACGGCCCGCCCATTGCCAGCAGGGACATCCTCAATTCCGGCGTGCCGCTACCTGTCATGAAGCTGGCGCACAAGATCATCACCGATGAAGTCAAGCGCATCGATGCGCCGCTGCTCGGCCGGCTGGAGGCCGCAGGCTTTCGTCTGGAGTATGGCGAGGACGGCACCGGCTGGCCGCTGAAATTCCGTACCCGCGGCGGCGGCTATTACTTCAACGTCGGCGCGTCGGAGCTGATCGCGGACGGGAAAATCAAACTGCTGCAGGCATCTGACATCGCGGCGTATGTGTCAGACGGCGTGAAGTTGTGCGACGGCACGACGCGAAATGCCGATTTGTTCGTGCTCGCCACCGGCTACAAGGGCCCCGACCATCAGCTCACGCAGCTGTTCGGCGAGACGGTGGCAAAACGCGTCGGCCGCGTCTGGGGTTTTGATGACGCGACGCAGGAACTGCGCAACATGTGGACGAGAACGCCGCAACCCGGCCTGTGGTTCGTCGGCGGCGCGTTCTCGCAGGCGCGCATTTACAGCCGGTATGTCGCCGCGCAGATCGCCGCGATCGAAGCCGGGAGATTGGGGAAGTAGTCTCCCTCCGGCGTTCGCCGGGACGACGGGATGCTTTCTTTCTTCTCCCCTTGTGGGAGAAGGTGGCGCG
>JAQSDT010000449.1 GCA_029946075.1 bacterium
CTGGAGAAAATTCGCGACGGCCGCGACAAGGCGCCGGGCGGTCCGATCTATCTGCCGACACGCTTCATCCTGCGCCACTCCTGCGCGCCGCCGGCCAGCGCGAAGACGCGCAAAGCCTGAGCGATACGGCGCGGCCGCTACGACTGCGGCGGATAGCGATCGAAGGCCGGCAGTTCGTGCGCGCGCTCCATCCAGGCCAGCCGCTCGGCGGTCTGGATCTGAACCATCGCCGGGATGGCATTGGGATCGTCATAGGTCGCACTCTGGATATCGATGATCCCCGGAAGCACGTTCGCATTGACGTAAAACAGACCGGTGCCGCAATCGGCGCAGAAATGCCGACGGCCATGTTCCGACGACTGATAGACCTTCGGCTGACCCTTGGCGACCTTGACCGCGTCTTCCGGATACATCGTCCAGCCGACGACGGGTGCACCGGCGTGGCGGCGGCAATCCGCGCAGTGACACAAGGCATGAACGATCAGTTCGCCCTCGACCTGATAACGGACCGCACCGCAATGACAGCCGCCGGTAATCTTGCTCATGCACCTCTCCGATTGATCCATTCATGCCGTTGCGCATGACTATCTTGTAACTGCGGCGAATTTCCGAACCGGTCAGTTGGCGCGTCGATTGACCACGTTCTCCGGCACGATCTCGGCCTTGAAGCGAAAGAGCTGCGGATCGGCGGGATCGACCGAGATACGCACCCAGTGGCTATCCGGCCAGCCGAAGGTTTCGACCCGCGTGAAGTTCTCGAACGGGCGATTGGTCCTCTTGCTGTAGAGCGGCTTGTCGATGCGAAAGATGTGGGTATCGCCATGCAGAAAGGCGACCGGCCTGTCGTAGGTTTCCAACTCTTCGGACAGCGCCTGGATGTAGTCGTCGAATGCCAGCGGCCGGCTCGGCGCGGGCTGCCCGCGCGGAATGAAGCGGAGCAGGTAGCGGGTCTTTGCGCTCGCCGGCCAGAAGGTCTCGAAGCCCGGATTGGCCTGGGTCAAAATCACGACGCCGCGGCTGCCGGAGGCTTTCGCTTCGGCAAAGGCCTGCTTCAGCCACGCGATGTTGGCCGCCTTGCGCTCCAGATGCTCGGCATCCATCTCCGCGGTACGGCCAAAATTATCGTTTTCGCCGACGATGTGAACGGTGACGAAGGTGACGCCACCGATCGACCAGCGCAGATTCTCGCGGAACTTCGAAAAATTCGGATCGGCGGACTGGTTACGCACCGCCATCGTTTTCTGCCCGAGACTTCTGCCTTCCGGAAAGAACATCGTACGAATCTTCGAAAGCAAATCGAGCGGGTCGACTTTCCTGGCTTCCAGCGGCCAACAATCGGACCAGTCATTGTCGCCCGGCGTCAGGATGAACGGATGGCGGATGGTCTGGAATGAATCGTAGATCGCCTTGTAGTTTTCATCGACGCAAGGCATCGAAGCGGTCGCTGGATTGCGGTTGTACGGCGTCGCATCGAACTGGAAGTCCCCGATATGGGCGACGAACGCCAGTTCCGCCTTGTTGAGCGCCGCGAGCACGCGCTGATATTCGGTTTCCTGCACCTTGGTGTAGGGCATGTCGCCGACCAGCGCGAAATCGAACGCAGCATCCTGTGCCAACGAGCCGCTCGTGGCGGCCAGCATCATGACGGCAGCAGCGACCGCCCGCGTCGAACCCCAAACCATGGTCCGTCCTCCCGGTCTCAATCATCATGGCGGAGGTCAGCATGCCCCGCATGGATGAAGCCGACGGGCGCAAAAAGAAGGACCCCGTTGGTTTCGCCCGGTTACGCCGACTTCCGCACCGCGTTGTCGACCAGCGTCTTGCCGAGCGACCAGATCGCGCCGGGCACCTTGTGGCTGGCGGCGATCACCTCGTCGAAGGATTTTTCGATCCAGCCGCAGTCTTCTTCCGTGATCACGAGCGGCGGCAACAGCTTGATGGTGTGGCTGCCGTGGCCGGAGACCTGGGTCAGGATCTTGTGATCCTTGAACAGCGGCACCGTGATGAGCTGGCAGAACAGGCCCTTGTTGGCGCTCTCCAGCAGATTCCAGGAAGCCTTGAGCTTCAGCGACTTCGGCGGTCCGAACTCGACGCCGATCATCAGCCCCTTGCCGCGTACTTCCTTCATCAGCTCGTAGCCGGGGACCATGCGGGTCAGCGCCAGCCGAAGCTCGGCGCCGCGCTTGGCGGCCTGCTCGACCAGCTTCTCGGCCTTGATGACTTCGAGCGTGGCGATGCCGGCGGCCATCGCCAGATCGTTCTTCGCAAAGGTCGAACCGTGCACGACCGCGCGATCCATCTGGTTGAAGATCTTGTCGAAGATGCTCTTGCGCGTCAGCAGCGCGCCGACCGGCACATGCCCGCCTGACAGCGCCTTGGCCAGCAGCACCATGTCGGGTTCGACGTTCCAGTGCTCGACCGCAAGGAATTTTCCGGTGCGGCCAATGCCGGTCTGGATTTCGTCGGCAATGAAGATGCTGCCGTATTTCTTGCACAGTGCCGCCGCGCCCGGCAGGAATTCGTCGGTCGGCAGGTTGACGCCCTTGCCCTGGATCGGCTCGACGATGAAAGCCGCGACCTGCCGCGAGGACAGCGCCTGTTCGAGCGCGGCCAGATCGTTGAACGGAATCTGGGTGCAGCCCGGCAGCAGCGGCTCGAAGCCGGAGCGGAAATTCGCATCGTCCATCAGCGACAGCGCGCCGTAGGACAGACCGTGGAAGGAGTGCGAACAGGAGACGATGCCGGGCCGACCGGTGGCACCGCGCGCGAACTTGATCGCAGCCTCGACGGTTTCAGCGCCGGAATTGGCGAAGAATACCTTGTCCAGATATGGCACATGCTCGAGCAGACGTTCCGCGAGCACGCCGGCCAGCGTGGAGACGTCCAGCTGCACCAGATTCGGAAAATCGCTGTCGAGGACACTTTTTAGTGCTGTCCGGAGCGCCGGATGGTTGCGGCCAATCGCAAAAACGCCAAATCCGCTCAGTAGATCGAGGTAGCGTGCCCCTTCCCGATCGAACAGGTATTGGCCTTGCCCTTTCTGAAAGCCTACATCGTAGCCAATTGTTTTCAGAACCCGAACGAGCTGCTCGTTCAGGTGGCGCGAATGCATGGAACTACGCTGGGCCTGCCGCTCAACAAACAGCTCGGAAACGTCTAGATTTGGATTTGGCATCGGCTACATACGTCGGTTGATGGTCATTTCGTCAACTGAAAACGCTCAATGCGGCGTTTTGACCCCCGCTTTGGATCATCTACTTAAAACACAGGTTTGAACCATGTTGCACTGCCCAAGAATTGGCCCAGGAATTGGCGCAAGAACCGCCGCGCGAACAATAGCGTGTTTCGGATTTTTTTTAGCCACAGGTGTTAACTCCGCACTGGCCGCCGACCCGACGGGGGACTGGAAAGTGGCCGACGGCGTGGCCAACATCAGGGTCGCACAATGTAACGGCAATATGTGGGGTGTGGTTGCCTGGGAAAAGACACCGGGCGGCAAGGACAAAAATAATCCGGATGCCTCCAAGCAGAGCAGGCCGACCCTGGGCATGGCGATCCTGATCGACATGAAGAAGAAGCCCGGCGTCGATTCCTGGGAAGGTCAGGTCTACAACGCCAAGGACGGTCAGCTCTACAGTTCGACCATCAAGCCGGTCGGCAACGAACA
>JAQSDT010000450.1 GCA_029946075.1 bacterium
GCGAAAAGTGGTTCTGGGACACGCTGGTCGATGCCGACGCCGGCAGCAATCCCGCCAACTGGCAATGGGTGGCCGGCTCCGGCGCCGATGCCGCGCCCTACTTCCGCGTCTTCAATCCGATCCTGCAGGGCGAAAAATTCGATCCTGATGGCGTCTATGTCAGGCGCTGGGTGCCCGAGCTGACGCAACTGCCTGACAAGCTGATCCATCAGCCGTGGACCGCGACGCCGATCGAACTCGCGAGCGCCGGCATCGAACTCGGCAAGACCTATCCGGAGCCGATCATCGACCACAAGGCCGGACGCGAGCGCGCGCTGGCGGCCTACGCGACAACGCGAGGCAACTAGACCTTTGCGGGACCGCGGTTGACGACCAGCACCGCGCCCGCACAGGCGATCATGCCGACGATGGCCACCGCATCGAGGCGCTCGTTGAACAGCACGTAAGCCATCACCGAGGTCACCGCCGGCACGAGGTAGAACAGGCTCGCCACCGATGTCGCGGCCTGACGCCGGATCAGCCAGTACAGCAGGCCGATCGATCCGATCGACAGCACCACCGCAAGCCAGCTCACCGCCAGAATGAATTCCGTCGTCCAGTGCACCACGCGCTGTTCGAACAGGAACGCGCCGATGGTGAAGAAAACGGTGACCGTCACATATTGCACGAGATTGCCGCTGCGCCAGTCGATGCCGTTGCAATAGCGCCGCTGGTAGAGCGTGCCGAGCGTGATGCTGACCAGCGACACCGCGGAGGCCACCCAGCCCCAGCCGGCCTGCCCGCTCATCGGGCGATCGTGCAGGATCAGCGCAACGCCGGCGAGCCCGAGAAACAACCCGCCCCATTGCATCGGCGTGACCCGCTCGCCCAGCCAGCGGTTGGCGATGGTCGAGGTCAGGATCGGCTGCAGGCCCGGGATCAGCGCCGACAGGCCGGCGGGAATCGACAGCGAGATCGCGACCGCGGTGCCGCCGAGATAGAAGCCGTGCACCAGGATGCCGGCGACGATGCTGTGCCCGATCTCGGACCGATCAGGCCATTTCGGCCGGACGATCGCGCAGACGATTCCCATCAGCACCACGACGATCGCCATGCGGATCGCGAGATACGTCAGGGGGTCGGCATTGTTGATGACGTATTTGGTGCCGACGAAGCCGGTGCTCCACAGCAACACGAAAATCGCCGGCGCCGCGCGGGCGGCGAATTTGCCAAAATCCTGATTCATTTGCCGCCTGTGTTGCCCGATCATATGCTATGCGGCAAGCACCGATCGTGCGGGGCGCCCCCGCGCGGTATCGCCTGTCGAACATACGCATATCGAGAACGAGGAATGCCATGGACGTTCGCGCCGCCGTCGCCGTCGCTGCCGGGAAACCGCTGGAAGTAACCACCGTCCAGCTCGAGGGACCGCGCGAAGGCGAAGTGCTGGTCGAGATCAAGGCCACCGGCGTCTGCCACACCGACGAATTCACGCTGTCGGGCGCCGATCCGGAAGGCCTGTTCCCCGCCATCCTCGGCCATGAAGGCGCCGGCGTCGTCGTCGATATCGGCAAGGGCGTCACCAGCGTCAGGAAAGGCGATCACGTCATTCCGCTGTACACGCCGGAGTGCCGGCAGTGCCCGTCCTGCCTGTCGCGCAAGACCAACCTCTGCACCGCGATCCGCGCCACGCAGGGCCAGGGCCTGATGCCGGACGGCACCTCGCGTTTCTCGATCGGCGGCAAGCCGATCCATCACTACATGGGCACCTCGACGTTCGCGAACTACACCGTATTGCCGGAGATCGCGGTCGCGAAGATCCGCGAAGACGCGCCGTTCGACAAGGTCTGCTACATCGGCTGCGGCGTCACCACCGGCATCGGCGCCGTCATCAACACCGCGAAAGTCGAGCAAGGCGCCAAGGCGATCGTGTTCGGCCTCGGCGGCATCGGCCTCAACGTGCTGCAGGGCCTGCGGCTCGCCGGCGCCGACATGATCATCGGCGTCGACATCAACAACGACCGCAAGGCCTGGGGCGAACGCTTCGGCATGACGCACTTCGTCAACCCGAAGGAGCTCGGCAAGGATCTGGTCCCGCATCTCGTCGACATGACGAAGCAGGGCGCGGACCAGATCGGCGGCGCCGACTACACGTTCGACTGCACCGGCAACGTCACCGTGATGCGGCAGGCGCTGGAAGCGTGCCACCGCGGCTGGGGCCAGTCGATCGTGATCGGCGTCGCGCCCTCGGGCGCCGAAATTTCAACGCGCCCGTTCCAGCTCGTCACCGGCCGCGTCTGGAAAGGCACCGCCTTCGGCGGCGCGAGGGGCCGCACGGATGTGCCGAAGATCGTCGACTGGTACATGCAGGGCAAGATCCAGATCGATCCGATGATCACGCATGTGATGCCGCTCAGCGAAATCAACAACGCGTTCGATCTGATGAAGCGCGGCGAGTCGATCCGCGGCGTGGTGACGTTTTAGCGCGAAGCCGCGCCTACCACTCTTCCGGGCAGGGATCGACGATCTTCCAGAGCTCGCCGCCGTTCTTGATCTTCTTCATGTCGGTGGTGAGCCCGCCATTCCGGCGGATCCAGTCCTTCACCGTGTCGGGATAGTAGGCCATCAGGTCGGACGTGCCTTCCGAACTCGTGACCTTGATGCCGAAGGTGAAGGCCTTGTCGTAATAGGCCTGGTGGAAACCGAGGCTGGCCTTCGGCGTCACGCAGATCTTGTTCATCGGCACGATGCCGAACACCAGCGTGCAGGCCGAATTGCAGATGCCGTCGATGATCACCCGCTCCTTGCGGTCGCGGATGCGCTTGTACTTGGCCTTGTACTCCTCGACATAGCCGCCGTGGTCGCGCGTGATGTGCAGGTCGGCGCGCGCGGGCGCCGCGACCAAGAGCGAGAGAGACAGCAGGGCAAGGGACGTGATGCGCATGGATCGATCGGGAGCCGGTAGCCTTGGTCGAACGGGATAAGTCGGGTCCTGAGGTCGGGACACAACAGCAGAACTCTGGCCGGACTGTGTTGGGAATTCGTTAAGCATCCCTTGAGACCAAATTTGGGCGTCCCACCCGGCTTTTTCCGCAGCTTTTCCTGCCGGTTGGGCTAAACTGGGAACCCAAAGGGCCAAAACTCGTCTAGTTTGGGCGGAATTTCCGGAGAATCGAAATGACCAAAGCGAAGTTGCTGGCTGCCGCCGCCCTCCTGTCCGTCGTCCTCGCCCCGACCCTGGCCGACGCGCGCCACGTCAGGCACCATCAGCGCTACAGCTGGGGCCTGCCCTACCAGATCAGCTTCCTGCACAATTACGGCCCCGGCCTGCAGCCCGGCACCTTCGCCTTTTACGACGGCCCGGCGAACATCCGCTGCCGCCAGGGCGCGGCCGCCTATATCGGCCAGGATGGCCGCCGGCATCCCTGCTACTGAGCCAAATGCCGGCAGGCTGCCCTGCTGGCCTCACCGGACCAAGTCTGGTAATCGACCTCGCAACGCGCTCGTAGCTCAGCTGGATAGAGCATCGGATTTCGATTCCGAGGGTCGGGAGTTCGAATCTCTCCGAGCGCGCCAGCCCTGACCGCCGCCGATGACCGCGGCTCCGGACAGGATCACGCTGCCCCCGCGAACAGCGGCGCTGGCAAAGGAATCATTGGTGGTCTGACGGGTTGAGGCCG
>JAQSDT010000451.1 GCA_029946075.1 bacterium
CGCTGATGGCGGTGGCCAAGGGGCCAGAGCGCGACGCCGGCCGCGAAACCCTGTTCATGCCCGGCCGCGACGCCATCAAGCTCGAGCCGCGCGACCCCGTGCTGTATTTCATCCAGCGGCTGCGCGACGAGGCCCATCGCTTCGTGATCGGATCGCACCGCAAGCTGCGCAAGAAGGACATCCGTGAGGCCGGCCTGCAGGAGATTCCGGGCATCGGCCCGTCACGCAAACGTGCCTTGCTGCACCACTTCGGAACGCTGAAGGAGATCGAACGGGCCTCGATCGCCGACCTCGGCAAGGTTCCCGGCGTCAGCGCCGAAAGCGCCCGCAAGATTTTCGAGTTTTTCCATGCACAGCCGGGCTAAACGGGATTCGGGTTTCACAGGGATGTCGCCTGCGACAGATGATCTGGGCCCCGAACGGTTGACCTTCACGCTCCATCGGTATTGGTAAGACGGATGAACATCGCCACCACCAAGGGACAGGCCAAGCGGCTGTCCCTGCCCAACATTCTGACCTACGCCCGCATTGCCGCGATTCCGGTGGTGGTGGGCTGCGTTTTCGCCCAGTCGATCCTGGACGGCCCGCTCTGGCTGCGCTGGGTGGCGCTGGCCGTGTTCATCGCCGCAGGGGTGACCGATTACCTCGACGGCTATTATGCGCGAATCTGGGACCAGCAATCCGCCTTCGGCCGGATGCTCGACCCGATCGCCGACAAGCTGCTGGTGGCGTCCTGCCTGCTGATGCTGGCGGCGGACAATTCGATCCACGGCTGGACGCTGTGGGCGGCCATCGTGATCCTGTGCCGCGAGATCCTGGTCTCCGGCCTGCGGGAATATCTTGCTGCACTGCGGGTCAGCGTGCCCGTAACCAGGCTGGCGAAATGGAAGACCACGGTCCAGCTCGTCGCGATCGGTTTCCTGATCGCGGGCGAAGCCGGCGAACAGGTCCTGCCCGCGACCACGTTGATCGGCATCGCCCTGCTGTGGATGTCGGCGCTCTTCACCATCTACACCGGCTGGGATTATTTCCGCGCCGGCATCCATCACCTCATCAAGGAGGATGAGGGATGAAGCTGAAATATTTCGCCTGGGTGCGCGAACGGGTCGGCCTTGCCGAAGAGACCGTCGAGCCGCCGTCCGACGTGCGCACGGTGACCGATCTGATCGGCTGGCTCTGCAGCCGCGGCGAGGCCTATGCCTACGCCTTCGAGAAGCCGAAGGTGATCCGCGCTGCGATCGATCACGCCCACGTCAAGCCGGACGCGATGATCTCAGGCGCCCGCGAGATCGCATTTTTTCCGCCGATGACCGGCGGCTAGTTTCAACCATGTCCGTCACCGCGACCATCCGCATCCAGGAGGCCGATTTCGACGTCGCGCGTGAAATCGCGGCGTTGTCTTCCGGCCGCACCGATGTCGGCGCGGTCGTCTCGTTCAGCGGCATCTGCCGCGGCAGCGAGAACGGCGAAGCCATCGCCGCGCTGACGCTGGAGCATTATCCCGGCATGGCCGAGGCCGAGATCCAGCGCCACGCCGATGCGGCGCTGTCGCGCTGGCCGCTGCAGGGCCTCACGGTGATCCACCGGTTCGGCCGCATCGCGCCGGGCGAGAACATCGTTCTGGTCGTGACGGCATCGGCGCACCGGCAGGCCGCCTTCGAAGCCGCGGACTTCTTGATGGATTATCTCAAGACCAACGCGCCGTTCTGGAAGCGCGAGGAGAGCGCGAAGGGCGCGAGCTGGATCGAGGCGCGCGACCATGACGACGCCGCTGCCGCACGCTGGACGAAATCCTGATGGCCAAACGCGCAAAACCCGCGGCGAAGCGCAAACCCGCCGTACTGAAACCACCCAGGGTCGGCAACGGCGAATTGCTGACGCTGCTCGACTTCGTCCGCTACGCCGTCAGCCGCTTCGCCGAAGCCGAACTGGTGTTCGCGCATGGCACCACCGACCCGCTGGCGGAGGCCGCGTTCCTGGTCTGCGAGGCGCTGCATCTGCACCCCGACCAGTTCGAGACCTTCGCAACCGCGCGCGTGACCGCCGCGGAAGGAAGGAAAATCCTCGATCTGATCGCGCGGCGGGTGACGACGCGGAAACCGGCCGCCTATCTCGTCAACAAGATCTACATGCGCGGGCTGCCGTTCTATGTCGACGAACGGACCATCGTGCCGCGCTCCTTCATCGGCGAGTTGCTCGACGATCATTTCAGCGGCGACGACGAAGATGGCGGTTCGCTGATTTCGGACCCGGCGCAGGTCGAGAACGTCCTCGACCTCTGCACCGGGTCGGGCTGCCTCGCCATTCTGGCCAGCCGGAATTTCCCCAACGCCGCCATCGACGCGGTGGATATTTCCAGGGACGCGCTCGAGGTTGCCGCCCGCAATGTCGCAGATTACGGGCTCCAGGATCGCCTCACGCTTCATCGCGGCGACCTGTTCAAGCCGCTCGGCGAGCGGCGCTACGACCTCATCATTTCAAATCCGCCCTATGTCGACGCCGAGGGCATGGCCGCCTTGCCGCGCGAATGCCGCGCCGAGCCGAAGCTCGCCCTCGACGGCGGCGCTGACGGCCTCGATATCGTCAGGCGCATCCTCGACGAGGCCGCCGCCCATTTGACGCCGGAGGGCGGGTTGCTGTGCGAGATCGGCCGCTGCCGCCCGCAACTGGAGGACGCCTATCCCGCCTTGCCGCTGCTCTGGCTCGACACCGAGGATTCCGAGGGCGAAGTATTCTGGATCGCCGCCAGCGATCTCTAGGCCTGGATGAGCAAGCCGCAGTAGCCTCGTCTCCCGGTCCCGGGCCTGAACACCGCACGCCGCCGCCGGTTCCGGCCGTGTCAAAAGAACACTAGCTCTGCGAATCAAACTTGATGCTAAGGTTGCCGCGCTTGGGGAAGCGTGAGTGGGACCATGCCTGAAACTTCCGTGTTTTCCCGGGTGAAGGGCAGTCCGGAGCTGAGGGCGTAGCGCGCGACATGATTCGCATTTCGACGATTTTCATCGCCATCTGCATGGTGCTGGTCGCAGCTTCCCTTGGCCTCGTCCTGCATTCGGTCGCCGGCATCAGCGGCTCGGAATCCGCGATCGTGGCGCTGACCGCCCTGACCTTCCTGATCCTGTACAACGCCGTGTCGATGCGGCTGCGCGACCGCTCCGACGTCGGCAACCAGATCGCCGACCTGTCCCGCGGCACTGCCGACCTCGCCCGCCAGGTCGCCGAATTCGGCCGCCGGCTCGCGGCGGTCGAGGGCCGGGTGGTGTCGGCGAACTCCACCGGCTCCGACCGCATCCAGGCCGTGGTCGGCGAGATCAACGAACTCGGCGTGCTGGTCAAGCAGCTTGCCGTCTCCGTCGCCAGCCATGACGACGCGCTGTCCTCGGGCGTGGCCGCTGCTGCCTCGGCCCCCGCCGCCAGCGCGGTCGCCGAACCGCAGATCGAATTGCCGCCCAGTGCGGAAGAAGCGCCGGCCGCGCCCGCCGCAAAACCAGTGGCGGCTGCACCGCCGGCGCCAGCGCCCGTCGCGGCAACCGCCGCCTCCCCGTCCCGCAACCAGCCGCAATTGCTGGCGGCGATCAAGAACGCCGTCGAGGAAAACCGGCTCGACATCTATCTGCAGCCGATGGTGACGCTGCCGCAGCGCAAGGTC
>JAQSDT010000452.1 GCA_029946075.1 bacterium
CGCTGCACACGATCGAGACGTCGTTGGGGTAACGCAGCCCGTTGCTGGCGATCGCTTCCAGCACCTGCGCCAGCATGTCGGTCCCGAGCGTGATGATCGCCGTCGGCGGTTTTGGCGACTGCAGCAACTGGCAGACCGAACTGAAGGCGGTGCTGGTGCCCTGCATGTGCGGGCGGATCAGGCCGGGATCGATCGCCAGCTTCGCTTCGCGGTGCGCCTGACGATAGCCGGCAAGCCGCTCCGATGTCGGCATCACGGCCGCGCTTCCCGTCAGCAGCGCGATCCTGTTATGGCCGAGCCCGATCAAATAGCGCGTGACTTCCAGCGCGCCGCCGCGGTGATCGATGCGCACCGACGGCGCGCCCTTGACCTCGCGGTCGACGGTCACGCAGGGCAGATCCATCGTCGCAAGACCCTTCATGAAGGTCTTGTGTGAATTATCTCCGGCAAACAGCAGCAGTCCGTCCATCTGCCGCCGCCGCACGGCGGAGAGGAACGCGGCCTCGCGGTCCTCTTCATGCTTGGTGGCGGCCAGCATCAACAGATAGCCGGCGCGCTGGAATTCCTCCTCGGCGGCGCTGACCATCTGGGTGTAATGCGGGTTCGAGAAATCCGCGACCATGCAGCCGATGGTATTGGAGGCGCGCGAACGTAGCGCCTGCGCGGCCGATTGCGGTTCGAAGCCGAGGCGCTCGACCGCGCGCATGATACGGGCGTGAAGCTTGGCACTGGTGTAGTTGCCGCCATTGAGCGCACGGCTGACACTGCTTACGGAAGCGCCGGCCTGCGCGGCCACATCGCGAATGGTCGGTCGCGCCGGCGGTTTCCGTGGAGTTCTCGCCATGGTCGCTATTTCGCTTCCCGCGGTTTCATGCCGCCGGATTGAACGTGATGCGGCCGGCCTCTCCGCGTTTTCGATGCGGCTTCAGGGTGATTTCTACATCCTGGTCGAACGCCGTTAGCATTCGCATCAGCTTTTCGACGGACACGAGCTTGAAGTGGCCACGCAGGAGTTTCGACAGATCGGGCTGCTTCATCTCGACCATACTGGCGGTCTCGGTCTGCGTCAGCTTGCGTTCGGCCATCAGGCGTTTGAGCTCAACCACCAGCGTGGCCTTGAGCAGGTGCTCTTCGGCGTTAGGCAGGCCGAGATCGGTAAAAATGTTTCCAGAGCTCTTGGTGTGAGCAGGCAGTTTCCTTTTAGCGCTCATTGCCGGTCTCCTTCATAGCCTTGTGCATGGCGTCGGCGTCGCGCAAGCGCTGCCGGATCAGGTCGATATGCCGTTGCGGCGTGGCAATGCCACGGGTCGATTTTTTCTGGACCGCATGCAGAATGTACACAACGCCTACCTATATCGCTCCGTCAACACCATCACCGCGCATCCTCCAAAATCATCGCGGCGGCCTTCTCGGCGATCATCGCGGTCGGCGTGTTGGTATTGCCCGAGGTGATGGTCGGCATGACCGAGGCATCCGCCACGCGCAATCCGGCGATACCGTAAAAGCGCAGCCGCTCGTCGACCACGGCGGAGGGATCGTTGGCCATGCCCATCTTCGCGGTGCCGACAGGGTGAAAGATCGTGGTGCCGATATCGCCGGCGGCCTTGGCCAGCGCGGCGTCGTCGTCGCCGACGCTGGGGCCGGGCAGATATTCCTGAGGACGGTACCGGGCGAGCCGCTTCTGCTTCATCAGCCGCCGCGTGGTGCGGATCGCGTCCGCAGCGACCTGGCGATCGTCGTCGGTCGACAGATAATTCGGCGCGATCGACGGCGCTTCGTCGAGCCTGCCCGAGCGGATGCGTACCGTGCCGCGCGACGTCGGCTGCAGATTGCAGGCGCTGACGGTGATCGCGGGGAAGCGATGCAGGGGATCGCCGAACTTGTCGAGCGACAGCGGCTGCACGTGGAACTGGATGTTGGCGCGCTCGCGGCGCGGATCGGAGCGGGTGAAAATACCGAGCTGCGACGGTGCCATCGTCAGCGGGCCGCGGCGGCGGAAGACGTAATCGAGACCCATCATCCCGCGCCGGAACAGAGTGTAATAGGTCTCGTTCAGCGTGCGGACGCCCTCGACCTTGTAGATCGCGCGCTGTTGCAGATGGTCCTGCAAATTGCGTCCGACGCCGGCCTTGTCCAGCACGACATCGATGCCGAGGGGCGACAGCCAGTCGGCCGGGCCGATGCCGGTCCGGTGCAGCACCTGGGTCGAGCCGATCGATCCCGCGCAGAGCACGACTTCGCCCTTGGTGCGGGCTTCCATCACTTCGCCGCCTTGCAGGAAGCGTACGCCGACGGCGCGGCCGTTTTCGACGATCAACCGGTCGACCAGCACATTCTTTTCCAGCCGCAGATTGCCGCGGTTCAGCACCGGCTTGAGGAAGCCGCGCGCCGACGACCAGCGTCGCCCCCGTTTCTGGTTGACGTGAAAGTAGCTGGTGCCTTCGTTGTCGCCGGTGTTGAAATCGGCAATGCGCTTGATGCCCATTTCTTCGGCGGCATCGCCGACCGCGTCGAGGATGTCCCAGGACAGCCGCGGCGCCTCGATACGCCAGCCGCCGCCGGCGCCGTGATGTTCGCTGGCGCCGAGGAAGTGATCCTCCAGCCGCTTGAACAGCGGCAGCACGTCGTCATAGCCCCAGCCGGTGAGGCCAAGCTGGCGCCAGTGATCGTAGTCGGCGGCCTGTCCGCGCATCGAGATCATGGCGTTGATCGCGGAGGAGCCGCCGATCACCTTGCCGCGCGGATAGGCCAGCGCACGTCCGTTCAGGCCGGGCTCTGCCTCGGTCTTGAACATCCAGTCCGAGCGGGGATTGCCGATCGCGAAGAGATAGCCGACCGGGATGTGAAACCAGATCCAGTTGTCGTTGCCGCCAGCCTCCAGAATCAGCACGCGGTTTTTCGGATTGGCCGAGAGCCGGTTGGCCATGATGCAGCCGGCGGTGCCGGCGCCCACCACGATGTAGTCGAAATCGCCTTCAAGTTGTCGCGGCATCGTCCGCCCTGTTCATGATTATCGTCATGCCCGGGCTTGTCCCGCGCATCCACGTCTTTTTTGACTATTAGTCAGACGTGGATGGCCGGGACAAGCCCGGCCATGACGAGGCGGAATAGGCGGTGTCCCAAAGGGGAATTGAGCGGGCTGTTGGGTGGATCGGGCCTTGCGTGCTAGAGAGACTCCAGCGTTCCAACCCTGAGGCCAGAATTCCCATGCCAATCGTCAACCGCGTCGCCGATCTGCAACCCGATATCCAGGCCTGGCGCCGCGATATCCATGAAAATCCCGAATTGCTGTACGACGTCCACCGCACCGCAGCATTCGTGGCGGATCGGTTGCGCGAATTCGGCTGCGACGAGGTCGCCACCGGCCTCGGCAGGACCGGCGTGGTCGGTGTGATCAAGGGCAAGCAGCCCGGCAAGGGCGAAATCAAGGTGATCGGGCTTCGCGCCGACATGGACGCGCTGCCGATCGAGGAAGAAACCAACCTGCCGCACGCCTCCAAGACCCCCGGCAAGATGCACGCCTGCGGCCACGACGGCCACACCGCGATGCTGCTGGGTGCCGCGCGCTACCTCGCCGAGACCCGGAACTTCGCCGGCGACGCCGTCGTCATCTTCCAGCCGGCCGAAGAG
>JAQSDT010000453.1 GCA_029946075.1 bacterium
CGTGGTCGTCTTCAGCCACGGCTCGATCGAGGCGTACTGGGCGTAGAAATTGGTCAGGTCGGGGACGAGATCCTTGACGACCGGCTGGTGCGGCAGCGGGTTGACCTTCACCGCGCCGCCGGCGCCGACATCGTGCATCGACTTGGTGCAGGCCAGCGTGTTCTGGCCGTCGATGTTCATCGCGCAGGAGCCGCAGACGCCTTCGCGGCAGGAGCGGCGGAACGTCAGCGTCGGATCGATGTGGTTCTTGATCCAGATCAGGCCGTCGAGGACCATCGGGCCGCAATCGTTGACGTCGACATGATAGGTGTCGATGCCCGGATTCTTGCCGTCGTCCGGGTTCCAGCGATAGACGCGGAATTCGCGGGTCTCGGTGGCGCCGGCCGGCTTCGGCCAGGTCTTGCCGCCGGTGATCCTGGAGTTTTTCGGAAGCGCGAATTCAACCATTCTTCTGACCTTTCGTCATTCCGGGATGGTCCGCAGGACCAGACCCGGAATCTCGAGATTCTCAGGTGCGCAATTGCGCACCATAGTTCGATGCTTCGCATCGCCCCGGAATGACGGTTCTAATCCATCAATACACGCGCGCCTTCGGCGGGATGTACTGAACGTCGTTCGTCATCGTGTAGTCGTGCACCGGGCGATAATCGATGGTGGTTTTGCCGCCATTGTCGATCCAGGCCAGCGTATGCTTCATCCAGTTCTTGTCGTCGCGCTCGGAGAAATCCTCGCGGGCGTGCGCGCCGCGGCTCTCGGTGCGGTTGGCCGCCGAGTCCATGGTCACGACCGCCTGCGCGATCAGATTGTCGAATTCGAGCGTCTCGACCAGGTCGGAATTCCAGACCAGCGAGCGGTCCGAGGTGCCGACGTCGCCGATGCCGCCATGCACCTTGTGGATCAGGTTCTGGCCCTCGTGCAGGATTTCGCCGGTGCGGAACACCGCGCAATTGGTCTGCATGACGTGCTGCATGCCCTCGCGCAGCTTGGCGGTCGGTGTGCCGCCGGAAGCGTAGCGGTAATGGTCGAGACGGCCGAGCGCGAGGTCGGACGAGCCTGCCGGCAGGTCCGGCTGCTTGCCGTTCGGCGTCAGCTTTTCGGCAAGCCGCAGCGCAGCCGCGCGGCCGAACACCACGAGGTCGATCAGCGAGTTGGAGCCGAGCCGGTTGGCGCCATGCACGGAAACGCAGGCGGCTTCGCCGATGGCCATCAGGCCGGGCACCACGGCGTTGTCGTCGCCGTTCTTCTTGGTCAGCACCTCGGCGTGATAATTCGTCGGGATGCCGCCCATGTTGTAGTGCACCGTCGGCACGATCGGGATCGGCTCGCGGGTGACGTCGACATTGGCGAAGATCTTTGCCGATTCCGAAATGCCCGGCAGCCGTTCGTTCAGCACCTTCGGGTCGAGATGGTCGAGGTGCAGGAAGATGTGGTCCTTTTTCTTGCCGACGCCGCGCCCTTCGCGGATCTCGATGGTCATCGAGCGCGAGACGACGTCGCGCGAGGCGAGGTCTTTCGCCGACGGTGCGTAGCGCTCCATGAAGCGCTCGCCCTCGGAATTGACGAGATAGCCGCCTTCGCCGCGGGCGCCTTCGGTGACGAGGCAGCCCGAGCCGTAGATGCCGGTCGGGTGGAACTGGATGAACTCCATGTCCTGCAGCGGCAGGCCTGCGCGCAGCACCATGCCGCCGCCGTCGCCGGTGCAGGTATGGGCCGAGGTGCAGGAAGCATAGGCGCGGCCGTAGCCGCCGGTGGCGAGAATCGTGGTCTGCGCCCGGAAACGATGCAGCGTGCCGTCGTCGAGCTTCAGCGCGATGACGCCGCGGCAGACGCCCTGATCGTCCATGATCAGATCGATGGCGAAGAACTCGATGTAGAATTCGGCCGAATGGCGCAGCGCCTGGCCGTACATCGTGTGCAGCATGGCGTGACCGGTGCGGTCGGCGGCGGCGCAGGTGCGCTGCGCCTGGCCCTTGCCGTAGTCCATGGTCATGCCGCCGAACGGACGCTGGTAGATCTTGCCGTCCTCGGTGCGCGAGAACGGCACGCCCCAATGCTCGAGCTCGTAGACCGCATCGGGCGCGTTGCGCACCATGTATTCGATCGCGTCCTGGTCGCCGAGCCAGTCCGACCCCTTGACGGTGTCGTACATGTGCCAGCGCCAGTCGTCCGGATGCATGTTGCCGAGCGAGGCCGAGATGCCGCCTTGCGCCGCGACGGTATGCGAGCGGGTCGGAAACACTTTTGTAATGCAGGCGGTGCGCAGGCCCGCTTCGGAGCAGCCGACCACGGCACGGAGGCCCGCGCCGCCGGCGCCGACGACCACGACGTCGTAGGTGTGGTCCTCGATCGGATAGGCTTTGCCGTTGGTGGCGGGACCACTGCCGTTAGTGGCCTTGCCGTTACCTGTTGAAGCCGAATCTTTGGAAGCCATGGGTTAAACTCCCGATGACATCTTGAGGATCGCGTAAATCGACGCCAGCGCCACCGCGATACAGAAGAAATTATTCGCCATCACGCTGGCGAGCTTGATTTTCTCGTTGTGCACGTAGTCCTCGATCACGATCTGCATGCCGATCTTCATGTGCCAGGTGCTGGCGACGATGAAGAGCACGAGGATGATCGCGACCGGCAGCGAGCCGAGAATCTGCTGCGCGCCGGCGTGATTGCGGGTGCTCAGCATCACCATGATCACGATGACGGGCACGATCAGCACCGCCATGGCGACGGCGGTCATCCGCTGACGCCAGAAATCCGAGGTGCCGGAGTGGGAAGAACCGAGGTTGCGGACCCGCGCCAGCGGCGTGCGCATCGAGGATTGGCCGCTCATTTTCCGGCTCCGGTGTAGGCGATAATCCAGATCAGCACGGTCAGCGAGATGCCTGCGATCAGCGCGCCCCAAGTCAGCGCCTCGCGCTCGTTGGCCTTGAAGCCGTAGCCGAGGTCCCAGAAGAAATAGCGGAAGCCGCTGCACAGATGGTGCATCAGCGCCCATGTGTAGCCGAACACGATCAGCTTGCCGAAGATGTTGCCGGTGAAGGCCTGCACATTGGCGTAGGCGGCGGGACCGGAGGCCGCTGAAATCAGCCACCACGCAAGCAACAATGTGCCGGCGTAGAGTGCGATGCCGGTGGCGCGGTGGATGATGGACAGAGCCATCGTCAGCGTCACGCGATAGGTCTGCAGATGTGGCGAAAGCGGTCGGTCGATCCTGACGGTCATGGCGGCTTTGAAGTTGGTGGGGCCCGGCTGCGGCCCATCGCATCTTCGCGATAGAGCAATTCTATTTACGGAGTCGAACAAGCCAGTGCAACGACCAAAATCACCATTTGCGAATGGCCGTTCATACCTACGCAGGAGGCCTGCATTTGCAGGCGTTGACAAAGGTCGGGCGACATTCTTTTCGTGGTATACCTGAAGCACGATTCATGAACGCGCGATCCGGCGCGAGGGATGGGGAAACCTGAGGGATGGGCATCGCCGGGCTCAACGTCACCGAGCTGATCCAGCTCGCGCTCATGCTGGTCGCGGTCGGTGCGATCTCGGGCTTCTTTGCCGGAATTTTCGGCATCGGCGGCGGTGCGATCCTGGTGCCGGTTTTCTACGAATGCTTTCGCCTTGCCG
>JAQSDT010000454.1 GCA_029946075.1 bacterium
TTCCAGCTTGGCGCACAGGATCGCGGTGAGGTCGCCGACGTCCTTGGCGACCAGGAAGTAGTGCTTCATGAAGCGTTCGACATCCTGCATGCCGGGATGCGAGGTGTAGCCGAGCCGTACCGCGATCTCGCGCTGCATGTCGAACGACAGCCGTTCCTCGGCGCGTCCGGCGACGAAATGCAGGTTGCAGCGCACCGACCACAGGAAGTCGGCGCAGCGGCGAAAGGTGCGGTATTCCTGCGCGTCGAACACGCCGCGTTCGACCAGTTCGCCGGTCTCGCGCACGCGATAGACGTATTTTGCGATCCAGAACAGCGTGTGCAGATCGCGCAGGCCGCCCTTGCCGTCCTTGACGTTGGGCTCGACGAGATAGCGTGACTGCCCGCCGCGGCGGTGGCGCTCTTCGCGCTCGGCGAGCTTGGCGGTGACGAATTCGGACGCCGTGCCCTGCACCACGTCCTTGTCGAAGCGCGTGACCAGTTCGTCATAGAGCGGCTGGTCGCCGGTCAGGAAGCGCGTTTCGAGAATGGCCGTGCGGATCGTCATGTCGCCGCGCGCCTGGCGGATGCATTCGTCGACCGAGCGCGTGGCATGGCCGACCTTCAGGCCCATGTCCCACAGGCAATAGAGAATGGCTTCGGCGACCTGTTCGCCCCAGGCGGTCTGCTTGTAGGGCAGGATGAACAACAGATCGATGTCGGATTCCGGCGCCATCAGTCCGCGCCCGTAACCGCCGGTCGCAACCACGGCCATGCGTTCGGCGCCCGAGGGAACATGCGAGCGATAGAGATGCCGCGTCGCCGCCGAATAGAGGATGCGGATGATTTCGTCCTGCATGAAGCAGAGCCGCTCCGCGCAGCGGCGGCCGTGGCGATCCCTCATCAGCATGGCCTGCGCGGTGGTGCGCGCCGCGACCATCTCGGCCTTGAGCAATTGCGCCAGCGCCGAGCGAAACATGTCTTCGCGGCCGGCATGCTTTTCGGCGAGGGCATCGACCGCGGCGGTGATCCGCGCGGTCTCAAAACGGTCATCCGCCTCGGGGCGGGCCTCGGTCACGGCACTGTCCATGGTCTATCCCGAATATCGGACGGCGCCGACGCTGTCACGGTCCATTGCAAGGGGCATTTGAGGGCAGCAGTGATTCTATGCTGGATTCCGTCTTGTTTGGGCAAAATCGTTCTCAAGGCAGGGTTGGCCGGGCACGTATTTTCTTGTTGCCTCGCAGTCTAACTTATTGAAAAACCGTGATGTTTTTCAGAGTATCCAGGGAGCCCTTCATGTCCATGATTTCACGGCGCGCCGCGGTTGCGCTGATCGCAGCCTCGACCTTGCTGCCGGGTGCAGCCCTCGCTGCCGATGCGGTCAAGGAAATCCGTATCGACTGGGCGACCTACAACCCGGTGTCGATGATCCTCAAGCAGAAGGGCCTGCTGGAAAAGGAATTCGCCAAGGATGGCATCAGCGTCGTCTGGGTGCAGTCGGCCGGCTCCAACAAGGCGCTCGAATTCCTCAACGCCGGTTCGATCGATTTCGGTTCGACCGCGGGCTCGGCCGCGCTGGTCGCGAAGATCAACGGCAACCCGATCAAGTCGATCTCGGCAAGACCACCGACTGGCTGATCGAGCTTGCCACCGCTCCCTTGCTACGCTGGCAGGATGCGTTCGGCCGACAGAGTGAGGCGAACTGATGCTCGCGCTCGACCGCGTCGGCAAAACCTACCCCAACGGTGTCCACGCGCTGGAGCGGTTCTCGGCCGACATCAAGCCGGGCGAGATCGTCGCCATCATCGGCGGCTCCGGCTGCGGAAAATCGACGCTGCTGCGCGCCATCGCCGGCCTCGACCGCGCCACCACAGGCTCCGTGACGCTCGACAACGCGGCGATCTCGGCGCCGCATGCCAAAATTGGCATCATCTTCCAGGAGCCGCGGCTGCTGCCCTGGCTCAGCGTCGCCGACAATACCGGTTTTGGTCTGTCCGACCTTTCGGCCGGTGTACGAACCGAGAAGGTTTCCCGCGCACTCGCACGGGTAGGTCTCGGCGACAAGGCCAAGGCGTGGCCGCGCGAACTGTCGGGCGGACAGGCGCAGCGGGTGGCGATTGCGCGCGCGCTGGTGCCGCAGCCGGAAGTGCTGCTGCTCGACGAGCCGTTCTCCGCGCTCGACGCCTTTACCCGCCGCGATCTGCAGGATCATCTGCTCGATCTCTGGAACGACACGCGGCCGACGCTGATTCTGGTCACGCACGACGTCGACGAGGCGGTGGTGCTGGCGGATCGCGTACTTGTGATGCGCCCGCGGCCGGGCCGGCTGTTCGAGGAAATCAAGATCAATCTGGCGCGGCCGCGCGACCGCAATTCGCCGATGTTCGACAATTTCAAACGCCGCGTGCTGACCTCGCTGGATCGCTCGCTCGACCGCAGCGTGCCGGATGCGGATCCCAAATCGACCACCGGCGAAGCGATGTGGTGGTGACAGGGCGGCCATTTCGCTCTAAATCGGCGTGAACGAACATTCGGGAGAAGAAAAAGATGGACGCCGCCGAACTCCGCGCGATGCAGGCCCCGATCAAGGAGCGTTACAAGTCGGATCCGTCGGCCGCGGTCATCACCCTGAAAGCCAAAGGCTCGATCGACAATGAAGGCCTCACCTGCAAGGTCGAGACCGGCCGCGCGCTGGCCGTCGCCGGGCTGCATCCGGCCACCGGCGGCTCCGGGCTCGAACTCTGCTCCGGTGATATGCTGCTCGAAGCGCTGGTCGCCTGCGCCGGCGTCACCCTGAAATCGGTGGCGACCGCCGTCGAGGTTCCGCTGACGAGCGGCGCCGTCATCGCCGAGGGCGATCTGGATTTTCGCGGCACGCTCGGCGTCGATAAGGAAGCCCCGGTAGGCTTCGCCGAAATCCGCCTGCGCTTCGACGTCGGCACCGATGCGCCGCAGGACAAGCTCGATCTGCTGCTGAAACTCACCGAGCGTTATTGTGTGGTCTACCAGACCATCAAGAACGGCCCGAAGGTTTCGGTGTCGATGAAGCGGGTGTGAATACATCCATTCGTCGTCGTCCCGGCCAAGCGAAGCGCGAGCCGGGACCCATAACCACCGAAGCCTTTGGGGGCGGAAAGTATCAACCCGCACTTTTCAAAATCGATCCGCCGCGGCGTATGGGTCCCGGCCTGCGCCGGGACGACAGATAATGTCCCCCGAACTCGCCTTCCTCCTCACGCTCGGCCTGCGGATGGCCATCACCGCGGCGTTCGTGGTGTCGGCGTCCATCGTCACCGAGCGCTCCGGCCCCGTCATCGGCGCGCTGATCGCGACGCTGCCGATCTCGGCCGGTCCGTCGTACGTCTTCCTCGCGCTCGATCATGACGCGGCGTTCATCGCGGAAGGCGCGCTGGCGAGCCTGCCGATCAACGCCGCGACGATCTTTCTCGGGCTGACCTATGTGGTGCTGGCGCAGCGCCATGGCGCGCTGCTTAGTTGCGCCAGCGCCGTGATCGTGTGGCTGATCCTCGCCGCCATCATCCGCTCGGTGCAGTGGACGCTGCTCAGCGGCCTGATCGTCAACGTGATCGCGTTCGGCATCTGCGTGCCGCTGCTCGCCCGCT
>JAQSDT010000455.1 GCA_029946075.1 bacterium
CATCGCCATGAGGCTGACTAGGCCCATCGCCGGGTGAGGACTATATAGCCGTATGGTCCACGCCCGCCGCGATCCCGAACAACGTCCATCGCCGGAAGCCCTGCTGGAAACAGCCCGGCGCGAGGACAACCGTGCGGGCCGGCTCAAGATCTTCGTCGGCGCCGCCCCCGGGGTCGGCAAGACCTACGAGATGCTGCAGAGCGCCCATGCCAAGGTCAAGGCTGGCGCCGATGTCGTGGTCGGCGTGGTCGAAACCCACGGCCGGGCAGAGACCGAGGCGCTGTTGCAGGGCCTCGAAGTCCTGCCGCGCAAGCGGCTGGCCTACCGGGAACAGGCGCTCGAGGAGATGGACCTCGACGGCCTGATTGCGCGCAGGCCCGAGATCGCGCTGGTCGACGAACTCGCCCACACCAATGCGCCGGGCAGCCGGCATCCCAAGCGCTATCTCGATGTCGAGGAGTTGCTGTCGCACGGCATCGACGTCTATACGGCCGTCAACATCCAGCATATCGAAAGCCTCAACGACGTCGTCGCCCAGATCACCCATGTCCGGGTGCGGGAGACCGTGCCGGATTCCGTATTCGACCGCGCCGACGCTATCGAACTGATCGACCTCACGCCCGACGACCTGATCCAGCGGCTGAAAGAGGGCAAGGTCTACGTCCCCAAACAGGCTGAACGCGCGCTGGAGCACTATTTCTCGCCGGGCAATTTAACGGCGCTGCGCGAACTGGCGCTGCGTCGGACCGCCGAGCGGGTCGACGAACAATTGCTGACGCATATGCAGGCCAACGCCATCGCCGGCCCGTGGGCCGCGGGCGAACGCATCCTGGTATGCCTGAGTGAGGATCCGCGCGCCGCCGGGCTCGTCCGTTACACCAAGCGGCTGGCCGACCGGCTGCATGCGCCGTGGACCGCGATCAGCATCGAAACGCGGCGCAGCCTGCAGCTGACCGACGAGCAGCGCGACCGGCTCGCCGACACGATGCGGCTGGCGGAGGCGCTCGGGGCCGAGGCACTCACCATTCCCGGCGTCGGCCGCCGCATCGCCGACGACGTGATCCACTTCGCGCAAGCCAACAACGTCACGCAGATCATCATCGGCAAGTCGAGCCGTTCCTGGTGGTTTGAGCTGATGCGCGGCTCGGTCGTGCACGATCTGGTGCGGCGTGCCGGCAATATCAGCGTCAACGTCATCGCCGGCGACGCGCAGGGCGTGGCGAAGACGGCGGTGCAGACCGCGGCGCGGCAGGAAGCATTCAATCCGCGACCTTATCTGATGGCGCTGTTGTTCGTCGCCATCGGCCTCGCGGCGGCCTCGTTGATCAAACCGATGTTCGGCGGCATCGAGAATGTCGATCTGGTGTTTCTCACCGCCGTCGTCGGTGTCGCGGCGCGCTACGGCCTGTGGCCGTCGCTGCTGGCGAGTTTTGCGGCGTCGTTGTGTTACAACTTCTTCTTCCTGCCGCCGGTCTATACCTTCACCATCACCGATCCGACCAATGTCGCTGCGTTCTTCTTTTTCATGCTGATCGCGTTGCTGGTTTCCAACGTCGCCGCGCACGTGCGCACGCAGGCCGACACGGCGATCGGCCGGGTGCGCACCACCGAATCGCTCTATGCCTTCAGCCGCAAACTGGCCGGCACCGCGACGCTGGACGACGTGCTGTGGGCAACGGCCTACCAGACCGCGCTGATGCTGAAGGTGCGGGTTGTCCTGCTGTTGCCCGAATCCGGCGTGCTGACCGTCAAAAGTGGCTATCCGCCGGAAGACGAACTCGGTCAGGCCGATCTTGCTGCAGCCAACTGGGCGTGGAGCAACGATCGTCCCGCCGGCCGGGGTTCGGATACGCTGCCGGGCGCCAGGCGCCTGTTCCTGCCGATGCGCACCGGGCGCGGTGCCATCGGCGTCATTGGCATCGACGACGACCGTACCGGGCCGCTGCTGACGCCCGATCAGCGCCGCCTGCTGGATGCGCTGGTCGATCAGGGCGCGCTGGCGATCGAGCGCGTGCTGCTGGTCGAGGACATGGACCGGGTCAAGCGCACGGTGGAATCCGACCGGCTGCGCGGTGCGCTGCTGACCTCGATCTCGCATGATCTCAAGACGCCGCTGGCCTCCGTGCTCGGTGCGGCCTCGACCATGCGCGATCTCGGCGCCGGCCTGAGCGAGGCGCAGAAGGGCGACTTGCTGGCGACCGTGATCGACGAATCCGAGCGTCTCAATCGCTTCATCGCCAATCTGCTCGACATGACCAAGCTCGAATCCGGCGCGATCGTACCGAACGCGACCATGCAGGATGTCGGCGAGATCGTCGGCAGCGCGCTGCGGCGCGCCGGCAAGATTCTCGGCTCTCACCAGATTTCGCTGCAGCTAGGCTCTGATTTGCCGATGCTGAGACTAGACGCGGTGCTGTTCGAACAGGTGCTGTTCAACCTGCTGGACAATGCCGCCAAATACGCGCCGCCGCAGACCACGATCTCGATCCGGGGTACGCGGAAGGCGAGCCAGTTCACGCTTGAGATCATGGACGAGGGCGGAGGTATTCCGCCGGCGGAGCTGGAAAGCGTGTTCGACAAGTTCTATCGTGCACAGAAGGGCGATCACGTCCGCCCCGGCACCGGCCTCGGGCTCGCCATCTCGCGCGGCTTCGTCGAGGCGATGCATGGCACCATCACCGCAGCCAACCGCGCCGATCGCAGCGGGGCGGTCATCACCATTCGGCTTCCGGTCCCCGATTCGGACAGCTCGCTGGATACCGCCGCATGAACGCCACTCCGATCAAGGTCCTGGTCATCGACGACGAGCCGCCGATCCGCAAGCTGTTACGGATGGGGTTGAGCACGCAAGGCTATGACATCATCGAGGCGTCGAACGGCAAGCTGGCGCTGGAGAAGCTGGCGGAAGGGCCTGCGCTGATTATCCTCGATCTCGGCCTGCCCGACATTCAGGGGCATGAGCTCTTGCGCATGATCCGTGGCCGCAATGAGAGCGTACCGATCGTGGTGCTGTCGAGCCGGGGCGACGAAGCCGGAAAGGTCCAGGCGCTCGATCTCGGGGCTGACGATTATCTGACGAAGCCGTTCGGCATGGACGAGCTGCTGGCGCGGATGCGCGCCGCGCTGCGTCATCAGTTGCAGGTACAGGGTGAGCGGCCGGTGTTCAGGTCGGGCGATCTCTCGGTCGATTTGGTTCGCCGCATCGTCAAGACCGGCGAGCGCGAGGTGAAGCTGTCGCCAAAGGAATATGAGCTGCTGCGCGTGCTGGTGCAGCACGCCGGCAAGGTGCTGACCCATCGCTTCCTGCTGAAGGAGTTGTGGGACGAATTGACCGACGCGCAATATCTGCGCGTCTATGTCCGCCAGCTCCGTCAGAAGATCGAGGCTGACCCGGAGCGCCCGCAATTCGTGCTGACCGAGACCGGGATCGGCTATCGGCTGCGGGCTCCGGACTAGCTGCTATCTCGAATCCCCTAGCCCGGATGAGCGTAGCGACATCCGGGAGCGGTGCCAGCGCCACCCCGGATCTCGCTACGCTCATCCGGGCTTCTGTAACGGGCCTTGGTTAGTCAATCCCTTTTTGCATTGT
>JAQSDT010000456.1 GCA_029946075.1 bacterium
GAATCGGCTTCAGGCGCGGGTTGCGCAGCACCTCCACGAGGCCCTTGAGCATCTCGCCTGGCGGCTCGGGCGTGCGGCTCAGAAACGGATGCCCGGGCGGCGCGTCGCGCACCACGAGAAAGATCACGACCGTCGCCAGCGCGATGAAGATCACGACGGCGCCAAAGGCCGGGCGCCAGCCGATGTCCTGCACGGCCCACGCCAGCGGCGTGGTGGCGGCAAGGTTGCCGAGCAGGCCGATCGACAGCACCAGGGCGGTGAGCGTGGAAAAGCGATCCGGCGGAAACCAGCGTGAGATCACCACCATGCTGCCGATCAGCATCACGCCGCAGCCGGCGCCCATCAGCACGCGGCCGGTGAGCAACACCGGCCAGCTCGGCGCCAGCGTGAACATCGCGCCGCCAATCGCGGCGATCACCAGCATGCCGGTCACGGTATAACGCGGGCCGAAGCGATCGAAGAAGAAGCCGCAAGGGATCTGCATCGCGGCGAAGCCGAAGAAGAACGCGCCGGTCAGCGCCCCCAACGCTTCCGGCCCGATCGACAGATCGCGCATCAGGTCGAGGCCGATGGTGACGTTGGAGGCACGGAAAAAATGGCTGGCGACATAGGCGGTGGCCAATGTCCCAACGATGACCAGGCCCCGGCGGTGGGGGAAAGGCCGCTCGGCGGACTGGACAGACAAAAGGACGTTTCCCGGTGCTTTTTGTTTTGTATTTGGCCGGGAGCCTATGCGGGCATGGGGCGCAGTTCAACCGGCAATGGGGCGGTTTCGGCCCGCGCAAAACACACTCAGACGTCATCTGAGGTGCGAGCGGTAGCGAGCCTCGAAGGATGGGCCGAGGGTCGTGCATCCTTCGAGGCGCACAAGAGCGCGCACCCAATCCTCCCTTCGCACAAGCTGCTAACTTCCAATAGGGTCACACCCTCTCAGGATGACGGGTTAGAGAGCGAAGCGCGCCGGATTGCTACGTTAGGACGCTAACCCGCCGCTGCTCGTGGCGCGCGGTTGCGGGAATTGCGCTGGAAGAACAGCGCCTGGCTGGCGACGGCGGAAACCATCGCAGGCTGGAACGGCTTTGAGATCAGGAACGCAGGCTCCGGGCGCTCGCCGGTAAGGAAGCGTTCGGGGTAGGCGGTGATGAACACCACCGGGACCTCGAACACCTTCAGCAGTTCATTCACGGCGTCGAGGCCGGATGAGCCATCGGCGAGTTGAATGTCGGCCAGGATCAGGCCGGGCTTCTTGTTCTTGGCAAGCGCCACCGCATCCGTATGGGTGCGGGCGACGCCGATGACGTTGTGGCCGAGATTCTTCACCAGGCTCTCGAGATCCATGGCGATGAAGGTTTCGTCCTCGATGATCAGAACATCCGTGGCGATTTCCGCGGCCATTTCGCGGCCAGCGGCATCCGTCAGGCGACGCGTTTCCGGGATATCGACCGAGAGCACGAAGGCCACTTCTTCCTCGGAGAACCCTTCCAGCGACAGCAGCAGGAACGCCTGCCGCGGTAACGGGGTGATGTTCGACAGCCGCCGCTCCGGCGGCAGCGCCAGCGTGGCGACGTCGGGGTTTTCGTTGAGCGAAACCGAATTCCATATCTGGGTGAAGAGCTTGAACAGGCCGGCGCGCGCGCCGTGCCGCTCGTCGAGCAGCGAGCCATCCTGCAGCAGCGCTTCGAGCATCGCCGCCACGTAGGCGTCGCCCGAGGCTTGGTTGCCGGTCAACGCACGCGCATAGCGCCGCAACAGCGGCAGATGTTCAGCAACGAGCTGTGATCGGGACATCCCCATTCCATCCTTGTCTTTGGGCCATGCATTGCAGGCCGCACTACGTGTCTAACTTGCATGAAACGCCCGGCCGGGCGCCTGCGTAGCTTGAAACCAGCGATACCGGTTCCCCTGTCACGTCGATTACGCCCGAGGGGCAAAAAAGTTCCCGGAAAAAGTTCCCTGAATTGGGAACCATCCGGACTGTTCCGCATTAGCCTTCACCAATCTCGCGGCGGCCCCCCAGGCCAATTTCGAGGAATAGACTTGAAACCACAGAGACTTAACTCTCGGGGAAGCGTGGATCAGACCATGAAGGAAGTAAAGAAGCAGGGCGGGCTCAATGCCGAGATTCAGTCGAGAATCGGCCATCAGCTCCGCGCCATGTACGACGACGTGGTGCGGCAAGGCGTGCCGGACCGCTTTGCAGAACTCATCAAGAAACTCGACGGGCCGGAGGCGGCTGCTCAAATCGCAAAAAAAGAAGGAGGTGAGTAATGCCTCTCACCGACTCGCTTCGCGACGACATTTTGGCGTCGGTACCCAGCCTGCGTGCATTCGCGATCTCGCTCTCCGGTAACGGTGACCGCGCCGACGATCTGGTGCAGGAAACCTTGCTGCGCGCCATCGCCAACATCGACTCGTTTCAGCCCGGCTCCAACCTGCCGGCGTGGCTGTTCACGATCCTGCGCAACCTGTTTCGCTCCGACTACCGCAAACGGCGGCGGGAAGTGGAAGATGCCGAGGGCAATTATGCAAAGACTCTGAAAACCCAGCCGGCGCAGAACGCGCATCTGGAATTCGAGGAGTTTCGTGTCGCGCTCGAAAAGTTGCCGCAGGACCAGCGTGAAGCGCTGATCCTGGTCGGTGCCTCCGGCTTCTCCTACGAGGACGCCGCGGCGATCTGCGGATGCGCGGTCGGCACCATCAAGAGCCGCGTCAACCGCGCGCGCTCGAAGCTGAGCGCCCTGCTCTATGTCGACGGCGCCGAAGACTTCGGACCCGACAACACAGTACGCGCCGTGATCGGCGGCAATGGCGGATGATGACGAAACGCAAATGACACGGAAAAGGCGGCCCAAATGGCCGCCTTTTTTGCTGGTTGGATTTGGTAGCCCGGGTGAAGCGAAGCGCAACCCGGGATTCATGCATTGCCGCAAGCACCGCCCCCGGATTTCGCGGAGCCTGTCATCGGGCGCGCATTCGCGCGACCCGTTGGCTCCATCCGGGCTACGGGATCAGTGCAAGCCGCCGAAGGCGTAGATCAGCACCAGGATCGGCAGCGGCACACCGATCAGCCACAGCAAGAGATAACGTCCCATCTGAATTCCTCCATCCCCGGATTGATGCGCCATTAATGCGGGAGGGTATGGTGGGGTTCCACGCGGGGCCGCATGGTTCGAGACGCGCGGCTGTGCCGCGCTCCTCACCACGAGGGGATAGAGCACCTCATCCTGCGGAGGTGCGAAGCGCCGTCTCGAAGGACGAAGCCACCATTATCTCACCGGCCGTATCGGCGCGGTGATCTGCTCGGTCCGTTGCAGCTCCGTCATGTCGACCACCGTCTCCATCGGCGCGGTGAGTTCGTAGACGTAGCTGACATCGGTAAAGTAGCGCTTCGCCGTACCACCCATCGCTTCCGGCGCCACGCGGTCGAGCAGGATCAGGCCGAAATCGGAATCCTCGCGCCGCGTCGCCGCGCTGGTGTTGAACTCTTCCCAGCGGAAGCGAAACATCGCCTCTTTCCCCTCGCCGGTGACTTCCCAGTTCGCGACGATATGCGGATGCTTTCCCACCAGCGAAAGGCCCTCGTCGG
>JAQSDT010000457.1 GCA_029946075.1 bacterium
AGGCCGAGGGCTTAGGCGTACACGGTCACAGCTGTGCTGTGCCTTGGGAGTGGCGAGCGCAGCAGCGGCGTTAAGTACTCCCAGCTGAGGAGGCGGGTGCCAATTGTCTTGTGAAAACATCTGCATCGATTCAGCCGTCATCATCGCAGGTCAGCCATTTGTGCTGGGGCGGAACGGTTCACAGATCACGATGCCATCTCAGCTGCGGCCCCTTCACCGCTCTTCGAGGTTCAAATTCGGACCGACCGGTGGCACTATTAGCCGGCCGGGAGTGGATCACCGACCCTTGCGGCATGAGAGGAAATTCACATGCAACGTCGTGCCATGCTCCAATTCTCCGGCAGCGTTGGACTCGCACTCTTCGTCAGCCCAGCCGCCGCATCAGCAAAACCGGTTCTCGCCAACGCGCATCACACTAATTGAGGGCCTTGCCTATTCTGGCGTGCCCAGATCGAACCTCAATGGCGTGAAACAGAACAGCTTAAGCGAGTTACCTACCGGCGTGTTGAATTGGCCAGCCAGCGCCTCATACGATTGCCTTCCGAGTGGCCGGAAGATTTGCGCTGGCTGATCCAGGCCTATCTCGAGACGCCGTCCGGACAATCCGTCAACGCCCTCCACTCGCCGCGCTTCCTAGTCGGCCTGCCGGACACGAGGAAACTCGTCATATGGGAATCCGGCGTGAAGGGCTGGTCGGAGCGGCTGCAACCCAAGCTCAAGAAGCTCGTCGGCGCCTAACGACAGCGGGAATGTCCCCTTTTGCACCGCTCTACGATCTTCAAATTCGGACCGATCTATGGCACTTTTGACTTGCCGGAGTGGATCACCGGCCCCGCGGCAGCTTCAGAGACTGCCGTTACCAAAGAGTCTGAGTATCACCCGCCATCCCTGCTTCCCCTCGGATGGCGGGCTTTCTTTGGGTGCACCGCCGGAACTGGGCGGTCCGTTGCGGCTGTCGATGCGCGGGCCATGCTCGCGGTTATGTACAATCTCTACGGGATCGAGATGCAGAAGCCGTTGAAGCCCAGTGTGATCGTTCTACTTCCCGAGAAGAAGGCGGAGTGACGCATGCCGCATAGAAGCGGGAGCGCCCTCACCGAAGCTCTGGCGCGACGCATTGTGCGAGGCCTCTACACCTTGACTGGCGGCAGTCCGGGCGGATGGAGAATGACGCAGATCATCGCGCAGCGCCTGATACTACGCGACGAGGACGTTACCGATGCGGCGATCAAGATGGCGGTGGCGAAGGGCTGGATCGAGAACCGCGACGGCCACAGCATCCGGCTCACCGACGAAGGCCGTCGCCTCGCGTAGGCTTGGAAGGCGCGACTCGGGGCACACTGAAGCTCCTGTAGAGCGTTTGCCCCGCAACCAAACCCAGCCACTTGTCGTCGATTAGCAATCCGGCTTAACGGAATTACCGAGCGTGACTGCCTGCATGCCGGCAGTGCTGGCCAGATAATGACCGCGGATGTAACCTCGTCGGCATCGTCGCCAAATCGGCGATCAATGACGGCGGCCGTCTTCAAAGGGTCGTGCCGAAGGGGGAGAAAGTCATGCAAATGTCGACCGAAAGCATCCTGGTTATTCTCTTTGTCGGCATCGTCGCCGGCTGGCTGGCCGGCAAGATCGTGCGCGGATCGGGGTTCGGCCTGATCGGTGATCTCCTGGTGGGAATTGTAGGCGCGTTCGTGGCATCCTGGCTTTTTCCCAAGCTGGGCATTCCGCTCGGAACCGGCATCGTGTCGGCAATCATCTATTCCGCGCTGGGCGCTATCATCCTGCTGCTGGTCGTTCGCCTGATCCGCGGCGTAGGCAGAGGCTAGCCGCGCAATCAATTGCACTTAGACACTGGACCTAGCCAGCGGTCAGCAGCTGATCCCATTCGGTCGAATGTCGCGGGCTCAATATGTCGCTGCGAAGCCGACAGGCGCTCGGGCGTTGGGTCGCGCCGAAGGTGAGGACGTCACGACCTTAGAAATAGTCATGCGGGTAATCGGCTTACGAAAACATCTGCATCAATCCCGCCGCCATCCTCGCCAAAGAATTAGTTTTGTCACTGTACCACACCAACATCGAAACACTTCGATGCTACATTCCTGCGCTGGCGGATGCATTGCAGGGTGACGATGCCCGTGTGCGGGCGGTCGCAGCGCCCTGTGTTATAGCAACAATCCATAATGACCGCCCTCCGCAACCATTCGTAACGCTAACCGTTGACTCTACTTACGTCCTCATGCGGGAGCAATAAGATGAGCGGACTCTTTGATTTCGTTAAAGACATCGGCAATAAGCTGTTCGGTCCGGGCGACGATCCCGCCGCCAAGATCAAGGCTATGATCGAGAAGGACAATCCAGGTATCAAGGACTTGGGCGTCACCTTCAAGGACGGGGTGGTAGCGCTGGTGGGCAGCGGACCGGCCGAGGCGCTGCAAAAGGCCATCCTGATGGCGGGTAATGTGCTGGGCGTTGGCGAAGTGAAGCTCGACGGGGTAACCGCAACAACCGTGGAGGACGGCACGCAGTACTACATTATCAAGTCGGGCGACACGCTCTCCGCAGTATCGAAGCAGTTCTATGGCGATGCCAATAAGTATCAGAAGATATTCGACGCCAACCGCGAAGTCATCAAAGACGCTAACCTGATCTTCCCGGGACAGAAAATCCGCATTCCAAAGGCCTGATCCTCAAACCAGCATCACTTTAACCGCCTAGTTGCCGTGACGGAGGACGCTGATTGACGAAAACATCTGCAGCGCGTCGAACTCAATGAGCCTCCCATCGCGTTGCACGCTCATGGCGGCCCTTCTCATCGTTGCGCTTGCACACGGCAGCAGCGCTCAATCGGTCACCGATGGCGACACGTTGGTGCTCAACGGTAAGACCTACCAACTTTGGGGCATCGAAGCGCCGGATACCAAGCAGGTCTGCCGTGACGGATGGGCAGCCGGGCAGTTGGCGGCGACCCGCTGAGAGAGCTGATCGAGGGCCGTACCGTCGTGTGTGAGGAGGTGGAATACGACCGCTATGGCCGAAAGGAGGCCCTTTGTCGTGCGGGAGGTGAAGACCTCAGCGCTGTCATGGTTCGCGAAGGCATGGCGTGGGCGTTCGACCGTTACAGCCGCGATTACGCTGGGCAGGAAGATAAAGCGAAGGCCGAGGGTTTAGGATTACACGGCCACAGTTGTGCTGTGCCATGGGAGTGGCGGGCGCAGCAGCGGCGCTAAGTGCTTCCGGCTGAGGAGGCGGAGGCCAATCGCCTAGTGAAAACATCTACATCGATCCCGCCGTCATCATCGCAGGTCAGCCAGTTGTGCTGGGGCGAGAAGAACCGTTAACAGATCACGACGCTGTCGGGGAGAACCTTCTCTGAACCGACGGGCATGTCTCTCGGACATCGACCCGAGGCGCATTTCAGCTAAGTGCAAAAGTGAACCGGCTGGCAGCGGCCCCTTTAACCGCTCTTCGCTGTTCAAATTCGCACCTACCGGTGGCACTACTAGCCGGCCGGGAGTGGATCACCGACCATGCGGCATGGGAGGAAATTTATATGCAACGTCGTGCCATGCTTCAACTCT
>JAQSDT010000458.1 GCA_029946075.1 bacterium
CATAACTGCGCTTCCATTCGCGGGATAATCGGCTAAAAGGTGACCGCTGCCGGCCGCGTTGTGTGACGCTGGCGGCGATTCCATTTCTGGAGAAGCAGGGAATGTTGAGCCGAGCGCTCAGTTTAGCGACGGTGACGATTCTGGTCGGCTGTCTGACGGCGGGGGTCTCGCTGGCGGAAAACCTGGAAGCCGGCAAGACGCCTTCCCAGATCTTCTCGGGTACCTGCAACGCCTGCCACAAGAGCCCGCGCGGCCTGCTGAAGAATGTGCCCGCGTCCTCGTTGCCCGGCTTCCTGCGCCAGCACTACACGACATCCAGTGACATGGCCTCCGTGCTGGCCTCTTATCTGATTTCCAACGGCGCCACCGATACGCGCTTCCAGGCCAAGGATCAGCCGAAGAACGATCAGGCCAAGCAGAAGGATGCCAAGCAGGATCCGAACAAGCAGGATCCGAAACAGGATCCGCGCCGGCCGCAGTCTGGCGCCCAGGAGGCCTCGCGGCCCGATGCCGACGGGCTGACGCCGCAGAGCCAGGGTCCCGGCCGCGACGCCAGGCGGCCGGCACGTCCGGGCGCGACGCCTGATGGTGCGAAGCCCGCGGATGGACAGACGCCGGTGCAGGCTTCGACCGACAGCAAAGCCGGCGCCAAGAAGCTCGGCAAGCGCGGCAAGCCCGAGGAAGCGCCGAAGCCGGAGGAAGCCGCCAGAAGCGATCCTGCCGAAGCCGCAAAAACCGAAACCGCAAAGACCGATGCGGCCAAACCGGATGACGGTGCCACGCCTGATGCGGCCAAATCCGCCGTCGAAGGCAAGTCGGAGACCGCCAAGGTCGAGGGCGCAAAGGACAGCGTTGGCCACGAGCCGACGCCGCTGCGCGCCGATCCGGTGCCACCGGTGACACCCGCGCCGCCGGCCACGGCCGGCACGACGCCGGAGCCCGCAGCCAGCCCTGCCGTAGCCATTCCCGCCACGCCGCCGCCGGCCGTTACGGCGGCCGCGCCCGTCTTGCCGCCGGTTGTGCCGGCAGGCCCGCCGGTACCGCCGATCTCTCAATAGAAGCGCTCGTTCACCTGCGGATTCCTCCCGCGGGCGTCGCTTGACCATCGTTAGAGTATTACTCTAGAGTATACGTCTAATGCGAGGCTGAGGTCGGGTGGATGACGACGGCGCGCGAGGATTTGCTGGCGGCGGGACTGGCGGTGTTCGACCGCGACGGATTTGAGGGCGCAACCGTCGCCGCGATCCGGACGCGCGCGCGCGCCTCCAATGGCAGCTTCTTTCACTTCTTCGGTTCGAAGAAGGAATTGGCCGGCACGCTGTTTCTGGAAATTCTCGGCCGCTACCACGCAGCCGTGGCGGCTTCGCTGCACGACCCCTGCGACGCGCGGGAAGGCGTGGCGCGGTTGATCCGCGCGCATCTCGACTGGGTCGTGAATTCAAGGCGCGAGGCGCGCTATCTGTTCGAGATTTCGCGCAGCGAATGGACCGAGGAGATCCGCGGCGCGCAGCGGGCGCAGAACTCGCGGCTTGCGGAAGCCGTCGAGCGATGGCGCGCGCCCCTGGTTGCGCGCGGCGAACTGCTGCCGATGACGCCGCTGCTGTTCTTCAGCCAGATCATCGGGCCGGCGCAGGTGTTCTGCCGCGCGTGGCTGTCGGGCCGCGACCGCACCGATCCGAGAGAGCAGGCCGAGACATTGATCGCGTGCGCCATCCGCGCGGTGGTCGGCAACCAGGGAGAAAAACGATGAGCGTGAACGCCGATTCCGATTTTGCGCCGATCGAAACCCGTATCCGCGACAGCGTCGGCCGCCAGGGGTTCATGACGCATGTCGGGGCGGAACTGTCCGAGCTGGCGCGCGGCACCTGTACGCTCGAGGTCGACCGTCGCCCGGAATTGCTGCAGCAGAACGGCCTGTTCCACGGCGGCGTCACGGCGTTCCTGGTCGACAACGCCACCACGATTGCGGCAGCGGCTTCGCGCGGGCAGGCGGCGCTCACCGCGGAGTACAAACTGAATCTGCTGTCGCCGGCGATCGGCGAACGCCTGATCTGCCGTGCACGCGTCATCAAGCCCGGACGTCAGGTCGCCGTCGTTGCGGCCGATGTGTTCTGCGTCACCGGCGGCATCGAGAAGCACACCGCGACGGCGCTGGCCTCGATCGCCATGCTGGACGAAAAGGCATCGCCCAAAATCGCAAGCCCGGCCTGATGCGGCCGGGCTTGCTGTCGTCGTGATCGCGCAGAGAGCGAAGCGCGTTACTTCTCGGTCGCGGCCGGCGCGGGCTCGTCGTCGTGCTGGGCTTCCGGATCGAAGAACTCGCCGGCGGCGGCAAGCGCTTCCGCTGCGGCGTCCTGGTCTTCCTGGCGGGTCGAGATGTCTTCGCCGCGGTTGATACGCTCGGCTTCGTCGGCGCTGCGCGCGACGGTGACGCTGACGCTGACTTCGACTTCCGGATGGACGGCGATGCTGATCGAGTGCTTGCCGATGGTCTTGATCGGCGCATCGAGCAGAACCTGGCTGCGGCTGATGGTGACGCCATCGGCTTCGAACGAAGCGATGATGTCGCGGACGCTGACCGAACCGAACAGCTGGCCGGTTTCGGAGGCCTGACGCAGCACAACGACGTTGCGGCCGTCGATCTTCTCCGCGACCTTGGTGGCTTCACCCTTGGCCTTGAGGTTGTTGGCCTCGAGTTCGGCCTTCATGCCGTCGAACTTGGCGCGGTTGTCGGCGGTGGCGCGCAGCGCCTTGCCACGCTTGAGCAGAAAATTGCGGGCAAACCCGTCCTTGACGCGGACGACTTCGCCCATCTGACCGAGCTTGGCGACGCGTTCCAGCAAGATGACTTCCATTTTCATTCTCCTTTTGAGTGTTCGATATTCGCTTGAGTGGATGGTTGGGGTTTCACGAAGTGGGCAAGGGCGGTGGTTTTCCGCGTGAATAGCGCTGGCGCAGTCCGAAGACGGCATCGGCAAGTCCGAGCACGATCATCGCCAGGATCGGCCAGCCGAAGACGACCACGACGGCGTAGATGCTGCAGAGCCAGAACACGCGGCTCCTGAGCGCCAGCGTCAGCGTATGCACCACGGCAAAGCCGGTGAGGGCATAGGCCAGCATGATCGCGGTGGCGATGATCTGCGCGAACATTCCGATCAGTCCGCCCGTGAAGCAGAAGGCAAGCACGACGGACAGCGCCACCAACGTCATCGGCGGCAGTTCCGCGCTCTTCAGATCGGGCCATGCGCGATGCAGGCGGCCGGAGGTCGCCGTGATCTTGCCGGCGAGCCAGAGATTGAGCGTCAGCGTCATCATCGCAACGATCGTCGCCGCCGGCGGTGCAATCACGGCCAGCGCAGTAACCCAGCGTTCGATATCGGCCGATTTCGTGCCTTCGCGCGGACCGAGTACCCGCTGCAGGCCGCGGCGCAGCGCGCCGGTGATGGTCTCGGCGTCGGTGCCGAGCGTCAGCATCGCCGCAATCGTCGTCAGCGCGGCAAAGCCCGCGATCCAGAGCAGGAGGCGGCCGACTGGATACCATTCCATCTGAGGCGGCGTCGTTGCGGAAGCCTC
>JAQSDT010000459.1 GCA_029946075.1 bacterium
CTGAAATCGATCGACGCGGGTTACGGCACCTTTCAGGCCCTGTTCGGCGTCTCGCTCGACGTCAAGGCGGGCGAGGCGGTCGGCGTGATCGGCCCCAACGGCGCCGGCAAGACCACCCTGATGCGGGTGATCTCCGGGCTCATTCGCCCCACCAAAGGCTCGATCGCGATGGAAGGCACCGACGTGCTGACGACGCCGGCGCATCGCATCGTCGACCTCGGCATTGCCCACGTGCCGGAAAACCGCCGGCTGTTTCCGCGGCTCACCGTGGACGACAATCTGAAGATGGGCGCCTACATGCCCGGCGCGCGCGCCAGATATGCCGAGCGGCTGGAATTCGTCTTCGATCTGTTTCCGCGCATGAAGGAGCGCCGCAGCCAGATGGCCGGCACCATGTCCGGCGGCGAACAGCAGATGTGCGCCATCGGCCGAGCGCTGATGTCGGACCCGAAACTGCTGTTGCTGGACGAGCCGTCCGCGGGCCTTGCGCCGGTCGTGGTGCAGCAGGTGTTCGAACTGGTCAAACGCATCCGCGCCTCCGGGCTCACGGTGCTGATTGTCGAGCAGAACGTGCAGCAGGTGCTCAAGGTGGTCGACCGCGCCTATCTGCTGGAAGCCGGCAGCATCCGCGCCTCGGGCACATCCGCGGAGATGATGTCGACCGACACCATCAAGCAAGCCTATCTCGGGGTCTAGAGCATGATCCGAAAAAGTGGGAACCGGTTTTTCGAAAAGATCATGCTCGGAAAGCAGGAATAGCCATGCAGGCATTTTTCGACATCTTCGACATCTACCTGCTGGAGGCCGTGGTCAACGGCATCCTGCTCGGCGGCGTGCTGGCGCTGCTGGCGCTCGGGCTCAATCTGATCTTCGGCGTCATCGACGTCACCTGGATCTGCTACGCCGAACTGGTGATGATCGGCATGTACGGCATGTACTATCTGGTGCAGGTGTTCGGATTGCCGTACTGGCTTGCTGCGCCGATCGCGATCCTGCTGGTGGCAGTGCTCGGCGCGGCGCTGCATTACATCGTCATCGCGCCGCTCCTGACCGCGCCGCCGATCAACCAGTTGCTCGCCACCGGCGGCGTGCTGTTCATCCTGCAGAGCTTTGCCACCGTCGCCTTCGGTATCGACTTCCGCAACCTCGGCATTCGCCTGCCGGTGCTGGCGCTCGGCGAGATGCATCTGAGCTACGCGCGGCTGCTGTCCTTTGCCGCCGCCCTGATCGGCATGCTGGTGGTGTACTTCTTCATGACCCGCACCTTCACCGGCACCGCGATCCGCGCCATCTCGCAGGACCGTCAGATCATGTCGCTGATGGGCGTCGACACCAAACGAATCTATCTCATCACCTCGGCGCTCGGCGGCGCGCTCGCCGGTCTCGCCGCCTGCCTGCTGGTGCTGCAATATGACGTGCATCCCTTCGTCGGGCTGTCGTTCGGGCCGATCACGTTCCTGATCTGCGTGCTCGGCGGGCTCGGCAATTTCGTCGGCGGCTTCATCGCGGCGTTCGTGTTCGCCGAGATCATCTCGCTGGGCGGCCTGTTCTCCGACCTCGAATGGGGTTACGTGCTGGCCTTCGCCTTCTTCATCGTCATGATGTTCATCCGGCCCGCGGGCCTTTTGGCGAGGCGCTCGTGAACAACCGTACCGCCGCCTGGGCCGTCGGCCTCGCAGCGCTGGTCGCGCTGCCGTTCGTCTATCGCGATCCCTATCACCTGCACATCCTGGTGCTGATCCTGATCTGGTCGTTCGCCTATACGTCCTGGTCGATCATGGGCCGCTTCGGCCTGGTGTCGCTCGGTCATGGCGGCTTCATGGGCGTCGGCGCCTATGTCACCGCGCTGATGTGGAACCATCTCGGCGTCACGCCGTGGATCGGCATCCCCGTCAGCATGGCGGCGGCCGGCGCGCTCGCGCTGATCGTCGCCTATCCCTGTTTCCGCTTCCGCATCACCGGGCATTATTTCGTGCTGGTGACGCTGGCGCTCTCCGGCATTGTGCTGCAGGTCATCACCGCGACGCGCGATTACACCGGTGGCTCGCTCGGCTATACGCCGAACCGTACCAAAGGCAGCCAGCTGCTGGCGCTGCAGTTCGACGACAAGATCACCTGGTACCTGATCGCGCTGTTTGTCTGGGTGGTGGGCCTCTTGATCTGGCGCTGGGTCGATCGCAGCGTGAGCCGCCTTGCGATGGAGGCGATCTCGGACGACGAGGACGCCGCGGCCGCGGCCGGCGTCAACGTCACGGCCGAAAAGCTCAAGATCACGCTGATCTCGGCGCTGATGACGGCGCTCGCCGGCGCGCTCTATTGCCAGTACCAGATGTTCATCTCGCCCGACACGGTCAGCGGCATCGCGGTATCCTTGCAGATGGTGTTCGCCGTCATCGTCGGCGGGCTCTACGTCTCGCTCGGGCCGACGATCGGCGCCATCATCACCATCCTGCTCGCCGAAGTGCTGCGCATCGGGTTCGGAACCAAGGCGGTCGGCTGGGACAATCTGGTCTACGGCGTGCTGCTGGTCGTCTTCATCATCTTCCTGCCCAAGGGAATTCTTGGTAGCATCCTCGACAGGATCAAGACGCAACTCAGGCCCTCCGGGACGAAATGAGCAAGAAGTCCTCGCAGCCGCTCGCGGATGCGCTGAAACCTTACGTCGCCCCGTTCCGTTACGACGGATCGGGCGAGTTCCACCTGAAATCGCACAAGACCAATGCCAAGGGCGGCCTCGACAAGGACAAGGCCACCAAGATCATCGAGGCCAATCGCGAGCACCTGTCCGATTTCCAGGAAAAGCTCTACGCGCAGGACCGCTGGTCGCTGCTGCTGATCTTCCAGGGCATGGATGCCGCCGGCAAGGACAGCGCGATCAAGAGCGTGTTCGACGGCGTCGACCCGCAGGGCTGCGAGGTCACCGCGTTCAAGCAGCCTTCGACCAGGGAACTCGACCACGATTACCTCTGGCGCAGCAACATCGCGCTGCCGGAGCGCGGCCGGATCGGCATTTTCAATCGCTCCTATTACGAGGAGTGCCTCGTCGTCCGCGTGCATCCGGAAATTCTGGCGAAGCAGAAGATCCCGCCGAAGCTGGTGACGAAGGACATCTGGCGCGACCGCTTCGAGGATATCTCGGCGATGGAGCGGCATCTGGCGCGCAGCGGCACCGTGATCCTGAAGTTCTTCCTCAACGTGTCGAAGGAGGAGCAGCGCGAGCGCTTCCTGGCGCGGCTGGAAGAGCCGGCCAAGAACTGGAAGTTCTCGATGGCCGATATCGGCGAGCGCGGCCTGTGGGCGAAATACCAGGCCGCCTATCAGGACATGATCCACCACACTTCGACCAGGCATGCGCCCTGGCATATCGTGCCGGCCGATCACAAATGGTTCGCCCGCGTCGTGATCGGCTCGGCGATCGTTTCGGCGCTCGACAAGCTCGACCTGAAATTCCCGGAGGTCGACAAGGCCGACCGCAGCGAGTTCGGCAAGGTCCGCGCGGCGCTGCTCAAGGAAGGGAAGGGTGGGAAGTAGGGGTCCACCTGCATCCGGCCCGTTAGGTCACCC
>JAQSDT010000460.1 GCA_029946075.1 bacterium
CGACGGTGTCCGCGAGCCGCAGAACCGCCGCGTCGAGATCGTCATCCAGTAAGACAGGCTTTTTGTAAGATAGGCTTTTTGACAGGAGGGGCGGTCCGCTGGGCCGCCCCTTTTGCTTGGGCGGCGCCGAGAAATGCGAGTGCTTTTCCGCGACTCAATTCCGTGCCGTCGAATAGAAAACCCGCTCCGGTGTGGGACGGAGCGGGCTTGCAGCTTGCAAAGGAAGCTTGGAACTTTCATTCACCGACGAGCTGCATAGATATTCAACGTATTCGAAAAGCAAAGGTTGCACCGCTACCCACCCCCTACCGCGAAAAATTGACGGTCGACCTGTGACACCGGAGATTGGTCATTGTGGGGCTGGTCAGTTTAGGTTTCCGCAAGTGGGTAAGGAAATCCCGCTCCGAGACGGTGGGCCCGGAGCGGGACTGCGACCTCCTGCTGGGGGGCAGGCGGGACGACTGCATCGTCTTTGAGCCGCACAGGACAAACGCCAGCCTGACCGCTCAAGTTGCATCGAAGGAGTCTGGGTTTTGGCCTTTGTTCGCCCTATCACGGCTTCCGGGTTCCGCTTCGGCGTTGCGTGGCAGTTTACGCTTTCCATGGTCGTCCGCTAATCCTTCGCCAAGAGCTGAATCGAATCGGTGAGGCACACGCTATTGTCGCCTTCCACCAGCAGGCAGCCTTCGTCGACTGCGTACTGAATTGCTTGCGTCGCGGCGGGATCCCTGATGATGGAGGCAATGGCGCTCCTAGTTGGGATAGCCTTGGTTACCTCGTTGCGGCCGCGCAGCACGTCGAAATAGGCCGTTCAGCCGTCATGATTCGTAGAGATTGCACCCGACTCAGTGCCTCTTGGTGGCGTCTGAATTAGCGAGCGACTCACATGGGCTCCATCCGGTAGCGGCATGCATACGATAAGTCGAGCATGTCGAAGGCATGAGGATTGGATCCAGCGGGGATAGTGACCCTGATGGGCCTGTTGCTCCCAGGAAACTTAGATTCGCCGGACACGCTTCCGTCTACCGCCATGGGGAGAGACCACAGCTCGACCCTGTTCTCCGGGCTGAACATCTTGAACTTCCCGTCGCCCTCCCTTGCCCCAAAATGGCCCCCGAAAATGCAAAAGTTGTTCTGGCCAGAGACGAGCTTCAAGTAGACGCGCCAGGAACGTTCCGTGGGCTGTCGAAGCAGACGTTCGCACCAAACAAGCAGTCCTTGAATACATTGCAAAGCGCGACGACTTCAAGAAAACCGACCGCCTCGCCTTCTTTTTGAAGATCCTGCAGACGGACCCCAGCCTAACCGCAGCTGAGTATGCCGGTCGACATTTTACGGCGCTCGCGGGTCTTCAAATCAAGCCGCTCGCGATCGATTATTTGGACAAGTGATGGCAGGAAAACAGGCAGAGCCTTGTTGGCAAGTGAGCTCGGAACCGCGCGCTGACTTGCTCTCGTACTTGCTGGGCCGTCGCGTGCGCCGGCTGTATGCCATCGCCGTCGTGCGCAGGACGTCCCAGCTTTACCATGGTCTGCTGCCCTCCCGGCGGGCGCCTTCGCTCCAGGCGGGCGCACGGGAAGGGTGCGACATCCTCAGGCAGCTCGCGCACGCCCATGTCGTCGGGCAGGTTGCGCCGAAACCATAGCCTCCTGGACGTCGTTACGCCTGGCTGAATGGCCCGCGGCTAGTCGATCAACTCCGCTAGTAGACTGCCGGCGCCCAGCATGATGGCGACGACGGCCAGCGCACAGCTCGCCATGAGGGCGGTCAGCGGCGCTTGCCTGTCCCCGCCCGGACCTCGGGCCGCAAGCCACAACGTAATCGCAAAGCCCACAATCGCCAGGACGGCGACGGCAACGGCGGTCCAAAGGACGAAGTCCATCGTCAGTTCCCCTTCGCGGGTTGCAGGCAGTGAAATCCATCTAGTCAGCCCGTCCCGACCATGCCACTTTTGGAGTACGACTGCGCAGCGGCCTGTCGTAGCCGGCCCGTCTGCGTCGGCTTGGGTTGCCTGGGAGGCTTCGCGTCGCCGGCCGCGCGTCCCGCTACCGAACGTGCCCCCCGGCGCTTCGGCACGCGGACGCGCGGTAGCGGCCGCGGGAGCGGCCAGCTCCCGCTTCAATTGGTCCTACTGCCCTTCCGCGAGGGCGGCTGCCAATTGCTTCAGCAGCGCCGCCCGCGTGGCCGTGGGGTGCGGCTCGGCGTCGCCGGGCTGTCGGCTCGCCCACTCTGCCCACATCATGTCGCGCTCGCCATCGGCGAACGTGCCGCCCTCCAGATGGCCCAGTGCCCTGACTAGGTGATCTCCCTCGCGCTGGCTGATCGCCGCGTCACGCTTCTCCAGTTCGGCGAGGTATCGCTCGATGCGCTGCACCAGGTTGCGGCGGGCGGTAGCGATGGATTGGGGCGTGGCGGTCATGGACAGTCCTGGCGGGGCGTTACTTCTTCTTCCGGCCGCTGAGCCGCTCAACATAGTCAGCAGCGCCTACCTCCTTCACTATATCGTTAATGCACTTGCGCACGTGCGGCTCACGGATCTTGTAATAGGCCCGTACCAGTTGGAGTGTCTCGCGCTTGCTTAAGGGGTCCTTCTCCTTTTCTAACGGCGTGCCGGCCTTTCCCTTGCGTCCGCGACCCGACGTCGGCCGCCCGGCCAGCGCGTTGGCGGGCATCTCGTCGAAAAAGAACGAGACCGGGACATCGACAATCTTGGAGAATTCGAACAGGCGGCTGGAGCTGATGCGATTGGAGCCGCGTTCATATTTCTGGATTTGCTGGAAGGTCAGGGCGACTGCTTCGCCCAATTTCGTTTGGCTCATGCCGAGAAGATTGCGTCGCTGGCGCAAGCGAACGCCTACATGAACATCGACCGGGTGTAATCTACTCACGGCATCCTCCGAAACGTCATCATCATGGGCCGAAAAGGTGTAGCCACTGTAGCCGGCGTAGCCGTAGCAAAGAGGAAACTCGGCTAGCCCCTACTTAAACCCGACTTGGATGGCGACCTCAGCCGTTAGTGGGATCTCCACACGTTTTCTCGCTCACTCTTCGGGACCACACTCATAGCCGAACGGCATTACGGCATGGGCTGCCATGGCCCACAGGCTAAATCTTGCCGTCGCGCATCATCGAACGGTGCCTTTTCACGCCGATCGAATAACCTGTATTCGCAACGTTGAATGGTCCAAGTCCAGAGGTCGAGAACCGCAAATCCCCGATCTTTTGGGACGACTTGGAAGCGAAGCATCCAAGCAGCGACGCCTGTGCAAAAAAATCAACACTGCACAAAGGAGCCACACCGCTCTCATCGGGTCTGCGCTCGCCAGTTCCACGGCGTTAGGCGGTGATGCGCATGTACTCCGACCTTCTGGATCGCAGCATCTCTCTCCTCAGGTACGTACCGATCACTGTAGTGCAGGAAGGCCCAAGCCCAGCCGGCGGACACCATCTTCTCCTGTAGGTCGTCCTCCCCGGCAAAGCATTTTGCCACGGGGCAATTGTAGCGGGTATCAAAGTCGACCTGACGACGGGTCACCGGCCGGCCAGCGATGAAGACCGCGCG
>JAQSDT010000461.1 GCA_029946075.1 bacterium
GGGCCTCGAGGACATTACCGACGGCGACATCATGATCGGCGGCGACGTCATCAACGACGTGCCGCCGAAGGACCGTGACATCGCGATGGTGTTCCAGAACTATGCGCTCTACCCGCATATGACCGTCGCGGAAAACATGTCGTTCGGACTGCGGTTGAAGCGTTATCCGAAAGCCGAGATCAAGAGTCGTGTCGATGAGGCCGCACGGATGCTCGATATCGTCGAGTTGGTCGATCGCAAACCCAAGCAACTGTCCGGTGGCCAGCGCCAGCGTGTTGCCATGGGCCGCGCCATCGTGCGTAACCCCAAGGTGTTCCTGTTCGACGAGCCGCTGTCGAACCTCGACGCCAAGCTACGCGTGCAAATGCGGATCGAGATCAAGAAGGTGCACCAGAAGGTCCGCACCACGACCGTCTACGTGACCCACGACCAGGTCGAGGCGATGACGCTGGCCGACCGCGTTGTCGTCATGAACCACGGCCGGATCGAACAGATCGGTACGCCGAACGAGCTGTACCACAAGCCCGCGACCAAATTCGTCGCCAGCTTCATCGGTTCGCCGGCGATGAACTTCATCCCGGCGAGGCTGGAAGAGGTCGCCGGCAAACTGCATATCCGTATCACCGACCGCATCTCGTTCCCGCTGCCGCCGGCACGCGCCGCCCGCTACAGCGGTGTCGCGCGAACCGACAAGCTGTTGCTGGGACTTCGGCCCGAGCACATTACCGAGGCCAAGCAGCATGCCGAGCCGGGTGTCGAGAACTTCGAGACCATGATCGACGTGACCGAGCCGATGGGAATGGAGACCCTGATTTATTTTGCGATCGACGGCGCGCAGGTCTGCGGCCGGGTCAATCCCAATGCCGGCGCAGCGGATGGCGCCCCGCTCCGATTGGCAGTGGACCTCAACAATATGCACCTGCTAAACGAGGTGACCGGCGCCGTCCTTTGACGGCGCAAACAAAGCGACCAAGGGCAGGAAATGGCTACCAACAAGAAGAAAATCTTCATCACTGAATCGATGTCGCAGCAGGGGCGCTCGCTGCTCCAGGCGCGGGACGACATCGATCTCGTCGAATTTCCCAACATGATTGCGCAGGCGGATTTCAACGCCAAGCTCAGGGAGCATGCACCCGTGCACGGCGTAGCCCTCGGCGGCACCCGCTTCGGCGACCCCGAGCTCGAATCCTCCAGGGATATGCTCGTCGTGACCAGGATCGGGGTCGGTTTCGACGCCGTCGACGTTCCCGCTCTCAGCCGCCGCAAGGTGCCGCTGATGGTGGCAGGTACGGCCAATTCACCCTCGGTTGCCGAATGCGCCGTCTTCATGATGCTGACGCTCGCCAAGCGCGCGACCGAAATGCATTCGCTGGTCAGGGATAATAAATGGCCCGATCGGCTCGGCATGCTGCCCTTCGATCTCTTCGGCAAGACCATCCTGATCGTCGGTTTCGGCCGCATCGGGACGCGCACGGCCAAGCGCTGCCTGGCGATGGAAATGAATGTCCTGATTTACGACCCCTACAAGCCGGCTGCCGACATCGAGGCCGCCGGCTGCGAGCCGGTCACCGATCTCGACGCCGCGCTGCCGCGCGCCGATTTCGTCAGCATCCATTGCCCGAAGAACCCGGAAACGATCGGTCTGTTCAGTGCCGCCCGTCTGGCGCTGATGAAGCCCAAGGCGTACCTGATCAACACCGCTCGGGGCGGCATCGTCGATGAAGCGGCGCTGTACACCGCGCTGACGTCGCGAAAGCTCGCCGGCGCCGGTCTCGACGTGTTCGAGCAGGAGCCGCCGCCGGCTGGCCAGTCGCTGCTGTCCCTGCCCAACGTCATCCTGGCGCCGCACGTCGCTGGTGTGACCGTGGAAGCCGTGGACCGCATGAGCGAGCAGACCGCCCGCAATATTCTGAGCGTGCTGGATGGCGATCCACTGCGCCAGAACGTGATCAATCAGGACGTCCTCGGCTGAGCTGCCGGAACTGATATCTCGGGCGCGGCCATTTAATGACCGCGCCGCCAAACGAGGTGCGCGCATGGCTTTCAGGGAATACGGCAAATACGACGCGGTCGGCCTTGCCGAACTCGTTCGCAAGAAGCAGGTCTCGGCGAGCGAATTGCTCGACGAGGCGATCGCGCGCACGGCGAAGGTCGATCCGCAGATCAATGCGGTCGTGGTCAAGCACTACGACTACGCGCAAAAGCAGATCGAGCGCGGCCTCCCCGATGGTCCCTTCACCGGCGTGCCGTTCCTGCTGAAGGATCTCGATCTCCTCGAGGGCACGCGTACGACGTCAGGCGCCAGCGCCCTGAAGGATTTCGTGGCCGACCATAGCGGCACGCTGACGCAACGCTTCGTCGATACCGGCGTCGCGATCTTCGGCAAAAGCTCCAGCCCTGAATTCGGGCTGATGCCGACGACGGAGTCGCGTCTGTTCGGGCCAACCCGCAATCCCTGGAATCTCGCGCATTCCTCCGGCGGTTCGTCCGGCGGGGCCGCTGCTGCGGTGTCCGCGCGCATTCTCCCGGTCGCCCACGCCAGTGACGGCGGCGGATCGATCCGGATTCCTGCCTCCGCATCCGGCGTCTTTGGAATGAAGCCGACCCGCGCGCGCAATCCATGCGGCCCCGATCGCGGCGAAGGCTGGGGCGGATTTTCCTGCGGTCACGTGGTGAGCATCAGCGTGCGCGACAGCGCCGTGATGCTGGATGCGATCCATGGCCCCGAGCCGTCGAGCCCTTATGTCGCGCCGCCGCCGGAGCGGCCATTCTCACAGGAAGTCGGACGCGATCCCGGCAAGCTGCGTATCGCCTTCGCCGACACGTCGCCCTATGGCGACGCCATCGATCCGGAAATCGCAGCCGCCGTGCGCGAGACCGCAGCGCTGCTCGCGAGCTACGGTCACCATGTCAGGGAACGCGCGCCGAAGCTGCCCGCGGACCCGGCCGCGGTTATGGCGACGATCGTCGGCGGCAATACCGCGCTGACCGTTCGCCTGATCGAGCAGCGGCTCGGGCGCGAGGCGACGGTGGACGATCTCGAGGTGTTGACGCTGGCAAGCGCCCACAATGCGCGGAAAACAAGTGCAACCGACTACGTCGCCGCGCAACTCGCAGCCTTCCAGATCTCGCGCGGGCTGGCGAGCTTCTTCGAGAGCTGCGACGTCTTCCTGTGCCCGACGCTGTGCGCGCCGCCGCTGCGGATCGGTGAACTCGACAGCATGTCGAAGGACCTGTCGCATATCGCGCCGATCCTGCGCCGCTACATGCCTGCAACAGCGATGTTCAACATGTCCGGACAACCGGCGATGTCGGTCCCGCTGGCGTGGAACAAGGCGGGTTTGCCGCTCGGCATGATGTTCTCGGCGAAATTCGGCGACGAGGGAACTTTATTCCGTTTGGCGGGCCAGCTCGAACAAATCAGGCCGTGGAAGGACAAGCTGCCGCCGGTATGTGCGTAAGCCTGCGGTCGTGGCCCTTGTGATGAACAAAACTCAGCCTTATTCCGGGGTGAGGAAAAGCCACCGGGCGGCAACGGGGACACCGATTCCG
>JAQSDT010000462.1 GCA_029946075.1 bacterium
GTACTTCATGTTGTTGGCGCGGAAGTAGTCGGCGAGGTTGAGCAGGGTCGTGGTGCCTTCCTGCACGCACACCTTGCTGCCGTTCAGGTCCAGCGCCGAGTCGATCTTGCGCGAGCGCGGCAGCATGAAGCCCTGGCCGTCATAATAGGCGACCGCCGGGAAATAGAGGTCGAAACCGGTTTCGCGCGACATGCTCCAGGTCGAGTTGCGGGAGAGAATGTCGACCTTGCGGCTCTGCAGCTCCTTGAAGCGTTCGCTGGCGTCGAGCGGCATGAATTTGATCTTCTTGGGATCGTCGAAGATGGCGGCGGCGACCGCCCGGCAGAAATCGACATCGAAGCCGCTCCAGTCGCCTTTGTCGTCGGGGATCGAGAAGCCCGGCAGGCCCTTGTTGACGCCGCACAGCACTTCGCCGCGCTTGACCGTGCGTTTCAGGGTCTTGGTGTCATAGCGCTCATAGGTGATCGCTGCGGCCGCAACCGCGATTGCGACGGCCAGACCGATCAGGAGGCCGCCTCGAAATGTGCGTAGCATTTTTCAACTCACCAATTCTGGGGAAAATGGACGGCGTGGAATGTCAGCGTTTGCCGTTACAGTTCGGGCTTCTGGCGGATGATTACCTTGGTGCCGACGGGAACGCGCTCGTAGAGATCGGCGACGTCGGCGTTGACGAGGCGGAAGCAGCCGGACGAAACGGCGGTGCCGATGGTGTCGGGCCGGTTGGTGCCGTGGATGCGGTAGACGGTGTTGCCGAGATACATGGCGCGGGCGCCGAGCGGATTACCCGGGCCGCCGGCCATGAAGCGCGGCAGATAGGGCTGGCGCTGAATCATTTCCGGCGGCGGTGTCCAGTCCGGCCATTCTTTCTTCTGCGTGATGTTGACGAGGCCCTGCCAGGTGAAGCCTTCGCGGCCGACGCCGATGCCGTAGCGCAGCGCGCGGCCACCGCCCTGAACCAGATAAAGATGACGCTCGGCGGTGACCACGATGATCGTGCCCGGCGCTTCGCTGGTTCGATAGAACACCGCGGTCTTCCTGAACTGCGGATCGAGTTCGACACCATCGTCGGCGATCAGGCCGGGTTGGTCGCCGACGTCAGGCTGCCGCGACTGCGCGTTGCCCTGTGCGGCCGAAAGGATCAGACCGCCGGTTGCGATCAACATCCAGATCAGGTGCCGAAACTTCGTCATCGCGGAGTTCTCCTTGTGGGCGGATCGGCCAAAAGCCAAATCAGCGGAACCATCAAATCTCAGGGCCAGCTTGATGGCAAGTTTAGGGCGAATGTGGCGATCAGGTTACTGAAATGTCGTCTATTTTGGTCGCCTGCCGATTTCACGGCGATGACAGGCCCGGTTCATTTCGGCGCGATCCACAACCGCAGGCCCCAGGATATCAGGGTCACCGTGCCGACGCCGCCGAGCCACAGCGCGACGAACCACAGCAAACGGTGCCAAAGCGGGCGCGGATCCGGCTTGATCTCGATCAATGGTAGCCGCTCTCGGTGTTGACCTTGCCGCGAAACACCCAATAGGCCCAGGCGGTATAGCCCAATATCAGCGGGATCAGGATGGAGACACCGAACAGCATGAAGAGCTGGCTGTTCTCCGGCGACGCCGCCTGCCAGATCGTGATGCTTTGCGGCACGATGTAGGGATACATGCTGATGCCGAGCCCGGCATAGGACAATGCGAACAGCGCCAGCGTCAGGAAGAACGGCTGGTAGTCGTATTTGTTGGCGAGGCTGCGCAGCAGCAGCACGGTGACGCCGGCGACCGCGATCGGCACCGGCGCAGTGAGAATGATGTTGGGCCAGGCGAACCAGCGCTGCGTGTACTGCACGGCGAGGAACGGCGTTGCGATACTGACCGCGGCGATCGCGCCGAGCATGGCGAGCAGCAGCACCCAGCTCAGATGATAGGCGCGGTCGCGCAGTTCGCCCTCGGTCTTCATGACAAGCCAGGTAGCGCCGAGCAGCGCATAGCCGATCACCAGCGCCACGCCGGTCAGGATGCTGAACGGCGTCAGCCAGTCCCACCAGCCGCCGCCATATTGACGGCCCGTCACCTGCACGCCCTGCAGGATGGCGCCGAGGGCGATGCCCTGCGCCAGCGTGGCGAGGATCGATCCGCCGGCAAAGGCGATGTCCCACAGATTGCGTTCGCGCTGGGTACGCCAGCGGAATTCAAAGGCGACGCCGCGGAACACCAGTCCGAGCAGCATGATGATCATGGGTGTGTAGAGCGCCGGCATCAGCACCGCATAGGCGAGCGGAAACGCTGCCATCAGGCCGCCGCCGCCGAGCACCAGCCAGGTTTCGTTGCCGTCCCATACCGGCGCGACGCTGTTCATGATGACGTCGCGGTCATGCTTCTTGGGGAATAGCGGAAACAGGATGCCGAGGCCGAGGTCGAAGCCGTCCATCACGACATAGACGAACACGGCGAACGCGATGATGAAGGCCCAGATGGTGGCAAGGTCGATCGGGATCATGTCGCAGCTCCCCCGGTTGTCGCGCCGGCAGCCGGCATGTTGCCGGCGGCGCGGGCGGGAACGTCGCCGCGCGGACCCTCTTCACCCTGATGCGGCGGCGCCGCCATCAGCCGCAGCAGATCGATCACGCCTGCCGTGAATACCACGAAGTAGACGATAATGAAGGCGATCAGCGACGACGCCACCGCGGGCGCCGCCAGCGGCGAGGCTGAATCGGCCGTGCGCAGCAACCCATACACTGTGAACGGTTGCCGTCCGGTTTCGGTGGTGATCCAGCCGGCGAGAACCGCGATGAAGCCGGATGGGCCCATCAGCAGCGCAAACGTATGGAGCAGTCGGGATTCGTAGAGCTTGCCACGGAAGCGCATCAGCAGGCTGAGCAGGCCGAGCCCCGCCATCAGCAATCCCATCCCGACCATGATCCGGAACGACCAGAACGTCATCATGACCGGCGGCCAGTTTTCGCGCGGTACGGTGTCGAGCCCGGCCATCGGCGCGTCGAGTGAATGCTTGAGAATCAGCGAGCCCATCTTGGGAATACCCACGGCATAGTCGAGCCGACCGGCGGCCTGGTTGGGCAGGCCGAACAGATACAGCGGCGCGCCGTCCTTGTGGCTTTCGAAATGGCCTTCCATCGCCATGATCTTCACCGGCTGATGTTCCAGCGTGTTCAGCCCGTGCTGATCGCCGGCGAAGATCTGGATGGGTGCCACGATCGTCGCCATCCACATCGCCATCGAAAACATCACGCGCGGGCCGGCACGATGCTGGTCGCGCAGCAGGTGCCAGGCTCCGACCGCGCCGACCACCAGCGCCGTCGTCAGATACGCCGCCAGCACCATGTGCACGAGGCGGTAGGGGAAAGACGGGTTGAAGATCAGCTTGAACCAGTCGGCGGCGACGAACTGCCCCTGGGCGTTGAAGGCGTAACCGGTCGGGGTCTGCATCCAGGAATTGGCCGAGAGAATCCAGAACGCCGAGATCAGCGTGCCGATCGCCACCATCAGCGTCGCGAGAAAATGCAGCCTGGGCCCGACGCGTTGCAGGCCGAACAGC
>JAQSDT010000463.1 GCA_029946075.1 bacterium
CATCTCGGCGACGCCTATTGGCGCGTCGGCCGCACGCTGGAAGCCAAGTTCCAGTGGGCCCACGCCCGCGACCTCAAGCCCGAAGCAGAAGAACTGCCGAAGATCGAGGCCAAGCTCGCCAACGGCCTGCCCGAGGACACGTCCTCCGCGGCTTCCGCCGACAAGAAAAAAGAAGACGGCAAGGGCGGCTGATCGAAGTGTTGTGGGGACTGGGGGCGTCGTGTCGGTACTGAGTGAAGAAGGGCGAGCCAAGGTCAACCTGACCTTGCGCGTGAACGGCCGTCGTGCCGACGGCTATCATGATCTCGAAAGCGTGGTGGCGTTCGCGGATTGTGCGGACCGCCTGACGCTGACGCCGGGCGCAGACCTCGATCTGCTGATGTCCGGCCCGCTGGCGCAGGCCTGCGGCGACACGTCGGACAATCTGGTGCTGAAGGCGGCAAAATTGCTGGCCGAGCGCGTGCCCGGCATGAAGGCCGGGCAGTTCACGCTCGACAAGGTGCTGCCGGTCGCGGCCGGTATCGGCGGCGGTTCCGCGGATGCCGCGGCGGCGCTGCGCCTGCTGGCGCAGCTCAACGGGCTCGAGCTCGACGATCCCCGGATCATCGAAGTGGCGCAGCTGACCGGCGCCGACGTACCGGTGTGCGTCAGGTCACTGGCCTGCGTCATGACCGGTGTCGGCGAAACGCTGCAGCCGCTGAACCTGCCGAAGATGCCCTGCGTGATGGTGAACCCCTGCGTTCCCGTCGCCACCAAGGACGTGTTCGGCGCGCTCGGGCTGCGCAACGGCGAACTGCTGGTCGGCGCCACGGACGTGCTGCTGCAGGACCGGTCATGGCCGGATGCAGATAACTCGATCGCGGAATGGATCGAGGCGTTCGCCGAAGTAGGCAACGATCTCGAAGCTCCGGCGGCGCGGATCCAGCCCGTCATCACCGAAGTTCTGTCCGCGCTCGGCGCGGCCGAGGGCAACCAGCTGGCGCGAATGTCGGGCTCCGGCGCGACGTGTTTTGCTATTTTCGAGAAGCCCGCCGATGCGCAGGCTGCCGCGGAAAAGATCCGGCGCGATCACCCCGAATGGTGGGTGCATGCGGGGACGCTGAGTTAATCTGGCTTCGTAGGATGGGTGGAGCCAACGGGTCGCGCGAATGCGCGCCCGATGACAGGCTCCGCGATACCCATCGTGCCTGCCATTGAAACCGGTATTGATGGGTATCGCTGCGCTCCACCCATCCTACGCGGCTAGGCAGCCGGCCGCCTTACCAGCGCCAGCGAAATGCCGAGCCCGGCGATGAACAATCCCGAGCCCTGCCGCAGTCGCCGCAACAGATGCGGCCGTTGCGACAGGCCGGTCTGCGCGGTCGCGGCCATCATCACCACGACGAAATCCGCCAGCGTGTTCAGCGCAACCGAGATCACGCCGAGCAGGACGAATTGCAGCGCCGGCGCGCTGCCGCCGGCGTCGATGAATTGCGGAATGAAGGCGAGGAAGAACGCCGCGGTCTTCGGATTGAGCGCTTCGACCAGCACGCCCTCCCGAAACGCCCTGTCGTCGCCGACGGCGCCTTGCTGTTGCGGCTGCCATCGGCGCGCCTCGCGAAACGTCCGGATGCCGAGCCACACCAGATAGAGCGCGCCGGCGAATTTCAGCGCGCTGAACAGTTCGGCGCTGGCAAGGATAATGGCGGAGACGCCGAGTGCGCCGCCGATCACGTGCACCATGCCGCCAAGTGCAGTTCCGAATGTGGATGCGATGCCGGCGCGCCGACCGCCCGACAGCGTTCGTGCCGCGACGTAGAAGATGCCGGGGCCCGGCACGGCAGCAATAAGAAGGGCCGCCGCGAGGAACAATGGGAAATTGGTGCCGGTCATCGCATCTGTGTCCGTTTTGGGATTACTCTTCCGTCATTGCGAGCGAAGCGAAGCAATCCATGCCTCAACGCGGGGAAAGATGGATTGCTTCGTCGCTTTGCTCCTCGCAATGACGAGGATGCGCGTCTAATGCGACCTTGCGAGGCAGAACGCCACGACTTGCTCCAGCGCAGTCTTCATCGGCGAGGCCGGGAACAGCGCCAGCGCGTCGACGGCCATCGCGCCGTAATGCTGGGCGCGGCTGATCGTGTCTTCCAGCGCGCGATGCTTGGTCATCAGGCCGATGGCGTGGTCGAGGTCATTGGCGCCGATCTCGCCGCGCTCCAGCGCCTTGATCCAGAACGCGCGTTCGCTGTCGCTGCCGCGGCGGAACGCCAGCACCACCGGCAGCGTGATCTTGCCCTCGCGGAAATCGTCGCCGACGTTCTTGCCGAGTTTGGCGGACTTGCCGCCATAGTCGAGCACGTCGTCGACCAGCTGGAACGCGATGCCGAGATTCATGCCGACCGAGCGGCACGCGGTCTGCTCGGCCTTTGGGCGGTTGGCGATCACGGGCCCGACTTCGCAGGCGGCGGCGAACAATTCGGCGGTCTTGCCACGGATGACCGCGAGGTATTCGTCCTCGGTCGTGGCGGTATTCTTCGCGGCGGCGAGCTGCATCACCTCGCCCTCGGCGATGGTGGCGGCGGCGGAGGAGAGGATGTCGAGCGCGCGCAGCGAGCCGACCTCGACCATCATGCGAAAAGCCTGGCCGAGCAGGAAGTCGCCGACCAGCACGCTGGCCTCGTTGCCCCACAGCATCCGTGCCGACAGCTTGCCGCGGCGCAGTTCGCTTTCGTCGACGACGTCGTCATGCAGCAGCGTCGCGGTGTGCATGAACTCGACCGAGGCGGCGAGCTTGATATGGCCGTCGCCGGAATAGCCGGTGAGGCCGGCCATCGCCAGCGTCAGCATCGGGCGCAGGCGCTTGCCGCCGGACGAGATCAAATGGTTGGCGACCTCGGGAATCATGGTGACTTCCGACCCCGTCCGCGACAGGATCGTGGCGTTGACCCGCTCCATGTCGGCGGCGACCAGCCCGACCAGCGCATCGATCGAGGCGTTCGGGCTTTCAAAGGGTACAATAACCGCCACGCGGGTCTCCAATTTTGGCCAACAGGCACTATCCTTTACCTACAATAGAAAGTGCAGGCTGGGGCGGCAAGGGCAGGTAGCGGTTGACAGCCGGCGGAGATAGCGTTTTCGAGCGAAGTGGGTACCGGTTCGCGCCCGGAAAACGCGTCAAAACGAAGGCCGGAATTTCGGTTCTGCACGGGCCGAAATTTACCGCTCGGAACCCGGTGGAACAGGAGAACGCGATTTGCGGGAATTGGTTCGAACCAACGATATCGTGCTGGTTTCCGCGGTCGGAGCGCTGCTCGATGGTGCCAATATCCACCATCTGGTGCTGGACCAGAACATGAGCGTGATCGAGGGATCGCTGGGGATGCTGCCGCGCCGGATCATGGTCCATGAGGACGACAACCGCGAGGCGCGGCAGGTCCTGACCGATGCGGGCCTCGCCCACGAATTGCGGCCCGATGGAGCATAGCGACGACGAGCATGTTCTGGATTTCACCGAGGATGCGTTCCTCGGCGGACGATTGCGGCTGCGCCAGCTGAAGTCGGGACA
>JAQSDT010000464.1 GCA_029946075.1 bacterium
CAGGGCCGAGCCCTGGGTTTCCTCGAAAGCGACGGCGACGCCATTGTGATCGGAGGACAACGCGAGCAGCACGTCGCGATGGCGCAGCGCCAGTTCGGCGAAGTCGTGCGACCTGGAGGCGACAATGATTTCGAGCGGCTCCAGCGCCTTCTGCAGATCCGAGATCAGCGCCCGCGCCTGGTTGAGCTCATCGTCCTTCAGCCTCGCGCGGGGCTCGGCGCGATGGAGTGACGAGGTCTCGTTCCTGTTGAGCTTGGCAAGCTCCATGCGAAAACGATCGAAATCGCGCGCGAGGCCGCTGCAGCCGGCTTGCGGCCGGGTGCCGCGCAACATCGCGAGCTCGAGCACTTCGATGGCGCGCTTGCGGGTGCCTCGCGCCGCACCGAGGCGGAACAGCGGGTGCTTGAGCATCGCCAGCAGCGTCGGTGGCTCCAGCCCGCTGCAGACGGTCTCAGCGGTGAGACGGGCGAAGACACCGGCCGGCGTGTCGAGCAGCGCGTCGCCACCGGAATCGTCGAATTCGAGGTTCCAGCGGGTCAGCGCGGCCATCACGCGCCGCGCCAACGCGCGGTCCGGCGTCACCAGCGCGGCCGATTTGCCGAGATGCCGCGCCTCGCGCATGGCCACGGCAATCGCCAGCGCCTCGATCTCCGAGTTCGGCGCTTCGACGACGGCAAGGTTGGTCATGCCGCCGGCAATCTTCGCCGCCACATCCGGTTGCCCCAGCCGGTCATGCCATCGCTCGGTCGCGCTCGACGGCCGCATCGTTTCCGATACCAGCACTTCGCGCCCGAGGGCCGAAGGCGTGCCGAGAAGTTCGACGTCGCTTCGCTTGATGCCGAAACGATCCAGCAAGCCCTGCATCGCGAACTGCGGATGGTTCGACGACGGCTGCGTGGTAAACTTGCCCTGCGCGTCCCTGACGCCGCCGATCGTCTGCCATGCCTCGTCGTCGAGATCGGTATCGAGCCCCGGCAAGACCACCGCGCCATGCTTCAGGCCGGCGACGGCATGGAGAAATTTTGCGGTCGCCGGCATCGAGCCGGTCGAACCGGCGGCGATGACCGGCCCCTCGTGATGCGCGGTCAGGCGCGCGGCTTCTGCATCGATCAGCCTGTCGCGGCGTTCGGCAGGTTCGATCCGGCCGATTTCCTTCAGATGATCCGGCCATTCCTTGCGCGCGATACGCAGGAATTCCAGCGAGTATTGCCAGTAATTGTCGAACTGGTCCGGCACCAGCCGGTCGAGCGCTTCCCAGGCCACGCCGCGGGTGACCATATCGTCCATCAGCCGCGCCAGATCGCCGGCCAGCGCCAGCGTCGATGCCGGGCCGCCGACCACGAGCGGCGCCAGCACCGGGCGGCTCGCCCATGCGGCGACCAGATGCGACAGCGTCAGGCGGCGTTCGAGTTCGCCAAGCCGCGGCGGGATGTCGAGCGGCGCGATGCCGCCGAATTGTTCGCCATTGGCGGAAAACGCCAGCTCGTCCTCGTCGATATCGCCGAGCGCGACGATGCGCGGCAGGATCGCGGCATCGGTTTTCAGTTCGTCGAGAAAGATTTCCCGCGCCAGCCGCCCGGCGCGCCGGGTCGGCAGATAGAGCGTCGCGCGCGCCAGATTCAGCGGCGCGTGGCGCGCCTCGAAGCCCTCGACCAGCCGGCCGTCGATCAACGCCGCAATGACGGTGCGCAGGAACGGCACGGATACGGGAACGCTGAAAACGCGCATGGGCTTCCTGATTCGAGGTCAGGCGCAATATAGGGAGGGAATGCGGGCAGGTCATGGGTAAGGGGCGCTCATGCCCGCTACACACCGTGAATTCGTAGCTTCGCTTTGCCTACCCTACGGCACTTCGCCGGGACGACGAAGACCTACGCCACACTCTCCAGAAACGCCTCTTCGGCGTCCCGCACGGCGTCGGGGGTTCCGACATGCATCCAGACGCCGTCGAGGCGCAGACCGAACAGGCGCTCCTGTTCGTTGGCGCGATCGAACATCTTCGTCAGAGAGAACTCGCCGGCCGGCGCGTCCGCAAACAGCGACGGCGACATGATCGCGGCACCGGCGTAGACGAACGGCACCACCTGATGCTCCCTGCGCTTGCGCAACGCGCCGTCCGGCAGCATCGCGTAATCGCCGCGGCCGGGATAGCCGATGCTGTTCGTGGTCGGCGCCATCAGCAGCAGGATATCCATCCGGTCGGGGTCGAAGGTTTCGGCCATTCGCGTCAAATTGGGCCGCACGCCGTCGATCCACATCGTATCGGCGTTGAGATGAAAGAACGGGGCGTCGCCCAGCAGCGGCAAGGCCTTCACCACGGCGCCGCCGGTGCCCAGCACCTGGTCGCGCTCGTCGGAAATGATGACGCGAGGCTGCGTGCGACCAGCCGTGTGCTGGACGATCTGGTCCGGCAGATAGTGCACGTTGACGACGGCTTCGGTGACGCCGGCGCCGGCGAGCTTGTCGAGCACATGGTCGAGCAGCGGCTGGCCGGCCACGCGCACCAGCGGCTTCGGCATGTTGTCGGTCAAAGGCCGCATGCGCAGACCGAGACCGGCGGCAAGGACCATGGCTTTGGTGGGTGTTACGGACATCTTTGGAGTTTCTCGAACCATCACGTCGCGCCGCGGATCATACCACGGCGATTCGGCTGAACCAGCGATCGTGAGGCCTAGTCATCCGATGTGACGGCCGTACGACGGTGGCGGAGCCCTTCAAGCCTCGGCGTTCTCCGCGCCGCGTTTGGCGGCGCCCTTTTTCTTCTTGTCGCCGGGTTTGAGGAAGTTGACGCCGATCTGGTCGCCATTGACCCAGGCCAGCTCGCAGCGGCGATAGGCAAGGCCGGTCGACGACAGCAGCAGGAAGAATTCCTTCAGATGCAGGCCCTTGACCGAGCCCTCGACGGTCAGCTTGGCGCCGGTCTCGGAGACGTCTTCCATCACGCAGTCGCGCCGCCAGGTGCCGTCGATGCCCATCATATGCGCCGCAAAGCCGCGCTCGAATACGACTCGGTCACCCTTGCGCCGTTCCGTCGTCGCCATGGCCGAATTCCCGTTCCAGAAACTTGCTGAAGCGTGCGCGCACGGCGCCGCCGGTTCCAGAGTACGGTCGTGCAGGCTAACAGACCGTAAATCAGGAACCCGGCGGGGGCACGTTGGCGTCATACCATTGGCGGAACGCGGCCAGGGAGGGATGCGCCAGCGACCGGGTCAGATAGGTCCAGATCCGCGGCTGGTGGCGCAGATATTGCGGCTTGCCGTCGCGCCGGTTGAGGCGGGCGAAGGTGCCGAGCAGGCGCGTGTTCCGCTGTGCGGACATGATCGCGTAGAGTTCGGCGAAACCGGCGGGGTCGAAGCTGCTGTCGGCGGCGCGCCGGGCCTTGATGTAGCGGGTCAGCAGCGTGAGTTCCAACTGCTCGGGAACGTCGATCCGCGCGTCCTGCAGCAGCGATACCACGTCATAGGCGGCGGGCCCCAGCACGGCGTCCTGGAAATCGATCAGGCCGACGCGCAGGATGCCGGTGCGCTCGCCGAGCCAGATGATG
>JAQSDT010000465.1 GCA_029946075.1 bacterium
AGCAGGATGGAGCCTCAGAGATGTGTGCATGCCCTAGGGCGTTCGCCGGGACGACGCAAGAGCAAACCCGATGATCCCTCCGCTCAAGCCCGGCGCCAGATTGTCGCGGGTCGAAGGTCCGGTGGTGGAGACCGAACGCCTGATCCTGCGGCCATGGCGCGCGCGCGACATCGCCGCGAATACCGCGATGCTGTCCGATCCCGGTACCGCGCGTTACATCACGCCTGACGGCGTTGCCATCACCACCGAAATCGGCGGCTGGCGCAACGCCGCGGTCATATCGGGCCATTGGGCGCTGCATGGTTTCGGCATGTTCGCGGTCGAGGAGAAGGCGAGCGGACGCTACATCGGCCGCGTCGGGCCGTGGTGCCCGCCGGGCTGGCCCGGCTTCGAGGTCGGCTGGGGCATCGACCGCGGCTGTCGCGGCAAGGGTTATGCGACGGAGGCGGCGCGGGCGTCGATCGAGTGGACATTTGCGACCTTCCAGATCGATGAGCTCATTCACTGCATCGACGCGGACAACGAGCCGTCCAAGCGTGTCGCGCGGCGGCTCGGGGCAAAGCATGACGGCGAGGTCGATATGCACGGCAAGCCCAATGAACGCTGGGTAACCTTGCGCGCAAATTGGAAGAGCTGAGCAAATTGAAGCTGACAGCGATTCACGCTAGATTGACGCTGCGCGAATAGTCGCGCGGATGGATCCGGCCGGATGATGCTTTCCACCATCGACATCGCCTTGCGCGGCGCCACGGTGGCGCTGCTGCTGGTGCTGGCGGCGTCGCTGTTTCGCGGCTTCGGAACGGTGCTGGCAGGGCGGCTGGCGGCAGCCTTCGCGCTGGGATCGGCCGCGCATGCCGTGACCGCGTCGATCGGTGCGACGGGGCCGATATCGGCGACGCATGCGCCGTTGATCGCGGTCTCGACCGGTAATGTGGTCGTGTTCTGGCTGTTCACGCGCGCGTTGTTCGACGAAAGCTTCAAATTGCGCTGGTGGCACGGGCTGGTCTGGGTGGCCGTCGCGGCGTTCAGCTTCGTCAATTGCATGTGGCTGGCGCCGGCATCCGGCGTGCGTCTCTCTATTATAGCGGTCAATCTGCTGGCGCTCGGCTTCATCGCGCTCGCCATCGCGCAGACGATCACGTCATGGTCCGCGGATCTGGTCGAAGGCCGCCGCCGCGTTCGCGTCTTCATCGTCAGCGCCGCGGCGATCTATGGCGGCCTCAACGCGCTGCTGCAGATATCGATGGCGGGCGGCGGCGAGGCCGCGATTGCCAACGCCGTGAACTCCGCCGCGCTGGCGGCCGTGGCGGCGGCGATATCGATCGCGATGATGCGCGTCGATGGCGCCGATCTGTTTCCGGCCGCGCCGGAAGTCGGGGTTGAGGCCGCCGCCGAAGTCGAATCCAGCGCTGCCGACCGGAAGCTGATCGATGCGCTGATGCGGTTGATGGGCGACGAGCGCATCTACCGCCACGACAATATCAGCATCGGCGCGCTGGCCACCAAGCTCGGGATTCCCGAATACCGGTTGCGGCGGCTGATCAACCGGCGGCTCGGCTACCGCAATTTCAATGTGTTCCTCAACGAACACCGGATCGCCGAAGCCAAGGCGGCGCTGGCCGATCCCAGCCAGGCCGAGGTGCCCGTCATTACCATCGCAATGGACGCCGGCTTCCAGTCGCTCGGTCCGTTCAACCGCGCCTTCAAGGCCACGACGGGCGTCACGCCGACCGAATATCGCAGACTCAAGGCTTCGATGGCCTGATCTATATCTGGTTGTAATGACTGAATAATTCCGGATTCGGCGAGCGCAGCAATCTTTCGGCCAGCCCGAATTTCAAATCCGGCGAGCAGCCTCCGGCCGCATCGCCAACATGCCCGGCAACGCGCTGATGCGTCATGCCGGAGGCTCCCGTGACTCGACGAAATCTCATCCTTATCCTCGCCAGCACCACCGCGATCAGCGCCCTGGCGCTGACCGCCGCCCGCGCCCGCGACGTGCCGAAGGTTGCGACCGGCTTCGTCGCCAACGTGGTCTGCACCGAGACCTTCGTCTCCGGCCTCGACCCTGCGCGCGTGTTCGCGGAGACCACGTCGGCGATGCCCGGCACCGGGTTGATCTCCTGGGCGCTCGACTATCGCGTCGACCGCGTGCGCAAGGATGTCACGGTAACGCTGTTCGGGATCGGCAAGAGCCACGCCGTCTATCGCGGCGACGGCCTCGGCTGTTACCTCGATCACGGCACTGTTGTCACCGACATCTCGGTGCCACCGCCCGACGTGAAGGCGGCGCTGCTGCCCGACATCGCCGGGCCGTCCGTGGTCGCACCGCAGACGCCGCAACTCGCTGCCGCGCTCGAGCGCGCCTTCGCCGAGCCGGACGGTTCGACGCCACGCAACACGCGCGCGATCGTGGTGATGAAGGATGGCCGCGTCGTCGCCGAGCGCTATGCCGACGGCATCGGCACCGAAACGCCGCTGCTCGGATTCTCCGCCACCAAATCCGTGATCTCGACGCTCGCCGGCATCCTCGTGCGCAAGGGCGCGCTGAAGCTGCACGAGCCGGTGCCGGTGGCGGCGTGGCAAGGTGCGGACGATCCGCGGCGCGCGATCACGCTCGATCACCTGATCCGCCACACCGCAGGCCTTGCGCTCGGCAGTTCGCTGCAGGCATCGCTGGCCTCCGCGCTCGAGCCGGTCAACCGCATGAAGTTCATGGAGCCGGACATGGCGGCCTATGCCGAGAGCATGCCGCTGGAGACCGCGCCCGGCACGGCCTGGAATTATCACGACGGCAACACCGTCATCCTCGGCCATGTGATCCGGCAAGCTTCGGGCGGCAGTGCCTCGAAAATGCTGCGCTTCGCGCGGCAGGAACTGTTCGATCCGCTCGGCATGCGCAACGTCGCCATCGAGTTCGACGCATCGGGCAATGCGGAAGGATCGAGCCAGATGTTGGCGAGTGCGCGCGACTGGGCGCGCTTCGGCCAGCTCTACCTCAACGACGGCGTCGCCGGCGGCAAGCGCATCCTGCCGGAAGGCTGGGTGAAGTATTCGGCGTCACCGACGCCCGCGGCATGGGTCGGGCAGGGCGGCGGATTCTGGACCAATCTCGGCGACAGCATGGGCGCGTCCTATCGCGGCGAGCGCGGCTGGCCGCGCGATGCGTTTTTCGCCAAGGGCACGATCGGGCAGTACGTGATCGTGGTGCCGTCGGAGAAACTGATCATCGTCCGCTTCGGCCGCTCGCCGAACTGGCCGCCGGAAGCCGACGGCGTGTTCGACCTCGTCCGCGAGGTCGTCGCGGCGACGTCGACGAAGGGCAGGCTCGCGGGTACGAATTGACCCGTAGCCCGGATAGAGCCACCGGGCTACGAACTATTGCCGCCCGAGCTGCGTGGCCTTCGCGACGCGATCGAATCGCTCCAGCGAGAGGATCGCGTCGGCGAGCTGATCGGCGCGGCCGTTCAGCACCGGGCGGGCGAGCGTGAGAAACTACTGCTGCATCGCCTGCGCGTCGGGGAACGAGTTCGGCTCTCCGGA
>JAQSDT010000466.1 GCA_029946075.1 bacterium
CCGGTCAGGTTTCGAAGGCACGAAGGTTCCCCCGATTCTGTCCCGCAGGGTTGTCGGAGCAAGGGTCTCATGGAAGAATTTTACCGCATCCGCCGTCTGCCGCCTTACGTGTTCGAGAAGGTCAACCAGGCCAAGGCGGCCGCGCGGAATGCCGGGGCCGACATCATCGACATGGGCATGGGCAATCCGGACCTGCCGACGCCGCCCCATGTGATCGAGAAACTGAAGGAGACGCTGGGCAAGCCGAGGACCGACCGCTACTCGGCCTCGCGCGGCATCACCGGCCTCCGCAAGGCGCAAGCTGGCTATTACGCGCGGCGGTTCGGCGTGAAGCTCAATCCCGACACCCAGATCGTTGCGACGCTCGGTTCGAAGGAAGGCTTTGCCAACGTCGCGCAGGCAATCACGGCGCCGGGCGATGTCGTGCTGTGTCCGAACCCGAGCTACCCGATCCATGCGTTCGGATTCCTGATGGCGGGGGGTGTGATCCGCTCGGTGCCGTCGGAACCGACGCCGCAGTTTTTCGAAGCGGTGGAGCGCGCGATCATCCATTCGATCCCGAAGCCGATCGCGCTGATCGTCTGCTATCCCTCCAATCCCACCGCCTATGTCGCCGACCTCGATTTCTACAAGGATCTGGTCGCGTTCGCGAAGAAGCACGAGATATTCATCCTGTCGGATCTGGCCTACGCGGAAGTCTACTTCGACGAGAACAATCCGCCGCCCTCGGTGTTGCAGGTTCCCGGTGCGATCGACGTCACCGTCGAGTTCACCTCGATGTCGAAGACGTTCTCGATGGCCGGCTGGCGCATGGGATTTGCGGTCGGCAACGAGCGCATCATCGCGGCTTTGGCACGGGTGAAATCCTACCTCGATTACGGCGCCTTCACGCCGGTGCAGGTGGCCGCGACCGCCGCGCTGAACGGTCCCGACGATTGCATCAAGGAAATGCGCGACACCTATCGCAAGCGCCGCGACGCGCTGGTGGAATCGTTCGGCCGCGCCGGCTGGGAAATTCCGCCGCCGCAGGCGTCGATGTTTGCCTGGGCTCCGCTGCCGGAGGCCTTCCGGGAAGTCGGCAGCATGCAGTTCGCGACCCTGATGGTGGAAAAGTCAGGCGTGGTGGTTTCGCCGGGCGTTGCCTTCGGCGAGCACGGCGAGGGCTTTGTCCGCATCGCCATGGTGGAAAACGAACAGCGTATCCGGCAGGCCGCCCGCGGCGTGCGCCGCTTCCTTGAAAGCGGGCTTGAAACATTGCACAACGTGGTTCCTCTCGCCAACCGGCGCTAGGCATGATCCCGAAAAGTGGTCTTGCGGTTTTCGGATCAGATCATGCCCCGTCATAACTTCTTGCAGGTTTTCTAAGTCATGGTCGCACCCCTTAAAGTGGGCATCGCGGGGCTCGGTACCGTTGGCGCCGAAGTCGTCCGCCTGATCGAAACCCAGGCGCGGACGCTTTCCGCGCGCAGCGGGCGCGCTGTCCGCGTCGTCGCCGTTACCGCGCGCTCGAAAGCCAAGAAGCGCCGGATCGACCTGCGCGGCATCGATTGGGTCGAGAGCCCGCTGGCGCTGGCGAACGATCCCCGCATCGACTGCTTCGTCGAACTGATGGGCGGCTCCGGCGAGCCGGCCCTGTCGGCGATCGAGGCGGCGCTGAAATCCGGCAAGTCGGTCGTGACCGCCAACAAGGCGCTGATCGCCAAGCACGGTCTGCGGCTGGCGAAGGCTGCCGAGAAGCACGGCGGCGCGCTGAACTACGAGGCGGCGGTCGGCGCCGCCATTCCCGTCATCAAGACGCTGCGCGAAGGGTTGTCCGGCACTGGCGTCAATCGCGTCTACGGTATTCTCAACGGCACCTGCAATTACATTTTGACGCGGATGGAGCAGGAAGGCCTTTCATTCGCGGAATGTCTGAAGGACGCGCAGCGGCTCGGTTATGCCGAGGCCAATCCGTCGTTCGACGTCGATGGCCACGACACCGCGCAGAAGCTTGCGATCCTGGCGAGCCTCGCCTTCGGCACCAAGGTGGCGCAGAGCGCGGTCTATGTCGAAGGCATCTCCTCAATCGCACCGGAAGATCTGCGCGCTGCCGAGGAACTCGGCTATCGCGTCAAGCTGCTCGGCGTTGCCGTGCGCACGTCCAAGGGCATCGAACAGCGCGTGCATCCGACCATGGTGCCGAAATCCTCTTCGATTGCGCAGGTGATGGGCGTCACCAACGCGGTGACCATCGACGGCGAGGGCATTCCGCCGATCACGCTGGTGGGGCCGGGCGCCGGCGGCGCCGCGACCGCATCCGCCGTCGTTGCCGATATCGCCGACGTCGCGCGCGGCATTCGCGCCAAGCCGTTCGGCCGTCCGGTGGATCGGCTGCGCCCCACCAAAAAGGCGCCGATGGAGCGCCACGAGGGCGGCTATTACATCCGCCTGATGGCGCGCGATCTGCCGGGTACTATTGCCAAGATCGCCACGCGACTGGCGAAGGAAAAGATTTCACTCGAGTCCGTGATGCAGCGCCATCCCGATGGCATGGAAGCGGCGAACAAGACCTCACCGGTTCCGGTCATTCTCATCACCTATGCCACGTCGGAGGACGCGGTCTATCGCGCGCTCGAAGCCGTGCAGCGCGACAAGGTGATCAGCGGCCGGCCGCAGGTGATACGGATCGAAAAGAACTAGCGCACCCCCGAAGGGGGTACGCAGATTGATTGCGGTCCGAGGGACTGCCACGAAGGTTCAAGGAGCTTGCCGATGTCGACCCATATTTCCGTTCCGCCGCAGATGCTGCTCGAGCGCATCCTCACGCTCGAAATCGTGCGTGTGACGGAACGCGCTGCCGTCTCCGCAGCGCGGCTGCGCGGTCATGGCCAGGAAAAGGCCGCCGACCAGGCCGCGGTCGACGCGATGCGCCGCGAACTCAACAAGCTGCCGATCGAAGGCACGATCGTGATCGGCGAAGGCGAGCGCGACGAGGCGCCGATGCTCTATATCGGCGAGAAGGTCGGACTGAATGCAGGTCCCCAGGTCGACATCGCCGTCGATCCGCTCGAAGGCACGACGCTGTGTGCCAAGAACATGCCCGGCGCAATTGCCACCATGGCGATGGCCGATGGCGGCACGCTGCTACATGCGCCCGACGTCTACATGCAGAAGCTCGCGGTGGGCCCCGGCTACAAGAAGGGCGTGGTCGAACTCGACGCGTCGCCCGCCGACAATGTGCGCAGGCTTGCGAAGGCCAAGGGCGTCGATGCTTCCGCGATCACGGTATTGGTGCTCGACCGTCCGCGCCACGCCGATATCATCACCGGCGTCCGCTCGACAGGTGCTGCGGTGCGCCTGATCACCGACGGCGACGTCGCCGGCGTGATCCACTGCGCGGACCCGGATAATACCGGCGTCGACATGTATATCGGCACTGGCGGCGCGCCCGAGGGCGTGCTGGCGGCAGCGGCGCTGCGCTGCATCGGCGGCCAGATGCAGTGCCGCCTGATCCTCGACAGCGAGGAGAAGCGCGAGCGTGCGCACAAGATGGGCGTGACC
>JAQSDT010000467.1 GCA_029946075.1 bacterium
CGGGGTCGCTGCCCGGCTCGGTAAATCCGTCGGCGGCGCGATGGGCGGCGCGGTCGGCCGCGCGCTGGTGCGCGGCGCGCTTGGCGGGCTGTTGCGCCGATAGGATTCGTTGCTGCGACGTGATCTGCCTCCGATTTTCCGGGAAAGCTTCAGTGTGCTGAGATATCCGTCGTTGCGAGCGCCGCTCGATATTCTGTTTCTGGTCTGCTGCATCGCGCTGACGGCTGACGTGCTGGTCCCGGAAATCTGGGGCAGCGGCAAGACCAAGGACTATCCGCTGTGGTTCTGGGCCGGGCAGCAGGTGCTGGCGGGCAAGGATCTCTATCCCAGCAATCCCAACAGCTATTTCGATTTCATCTATCCGCCGCTGTCGGCGGTGCTGCTGGCGATCCCGAGCTATTTCGGCAAGATACCGCTCTATATAATCCTGTCGCTCTTCAACGCGATGGCGTGGTGGATGACGGCGCAATTCTCGCACGCGATGGCGGGCTCCGGCCGGACGCCCGGCCCCTGGCTGTTCGCGCTGCCCGGCTTCGTCACCATCACCTTCGTGTTCGACATGTTCGATCTCGGACAGCCGAACCTGGTTCTGCTGGCCTTGATGCTGTTCGGTTTCTGGCTGCTGCAGCATGGCCGGCCGTGGATGGCGGGAAGCATGTTTGCGCTGGCCACCGCGATCAAGGTTTTCCCGGTGGCGGTGTTTCCCTATCTGATCTGGCGCAGGCAATGGGCGGCCGCCGCGGGCATGGTTGTGTTCCTGGGCCTGTTCCTGTTCGTGCTGCCGGCGCCGTTTCGCGGCTTTCAGCACAACGTCGCGGAGTTGAAGACCTGGTACCAGGGCATGGTGGGGTCGAGCTCGGAGAAGGGCTTCGGGCAGCGCGACGAGCAGAACTGGTCGTGGGTGAACCAGTCCATCATTGCGGTGACGCACCGGCTGACGCGGCCGCTGAACTACAACCAGGATGACCCCGCGCGGCCAGCGCGGACGATGAATGTCGTCAATCTCGATTTCAAGGCGGCCAATCTCGTGGTGCTCGCGGTCTCGTTGCTGATCGGGCTCGGCTATCTCGCGGTGATGCCGCCGGCCTCGCGGCGCACCGAGCGCTCGGACGCCGAGGAACTCGGAATTCTGTTTTGCCTGATGACGGCGGCCTCGCCGCTGGCGCGTCAATACTATTTTCTCTGGCTGTTTTTTCCGATCACGGTGCTGGCGCATCGCGCGGCATTCGATCCGCGACCGGCGGTCAAGGCCGCAACATGGGCGCTCCTGCTCGTCACGGGCGGCTTGCTGTGCCTGTCGCTGCCGGTGTTCCCGACCGAACTGCAGGCCTATGGCAATAATCTCATCGCCACTTTCATATTGGCAGGAGGACTGGCCTGGCACATGCGCCATCCGCCCGCCGCAGAAGCCGCCTTGCCTCACGCCGCGGGCGGGCTACAACTTGGCGCCGACAACAAGGCCCACAGTCAGGGATAACAAGCCATGTCAAACATTCAGCCGGTCCTCGATCACATCGACGCCGATTTCGACAACAGCCTCGAGCGGCTGTTCGCGCTGCTGCGGATCAAGTCGATTTCGGCCGATCCTGCCTTTGCCGGCGACTGCAAGGCCGCCGCCGATCATCTGGCCAGGGACATTGCGACGCTCGGTTTCAAGACCGAGGTGCGGCCGACGGCGGGTCATCCCGCGATCGTTGCCAAGGCCAATGGCGGCAATGGCAGCCGGCCGCACGTGCTGTTCTACGGCCATTATGATGTGCAGCCTGTCGATCCGCTGAACTTGTGGCACCGGCCGCCGTTCGAGCCCGTCGTCGCCGATCATGCCGACGGCCGCAAGATCATCGTGGCGCGCGGCGCCGAGGACGACAAGGGCCAGTTGATGACCTTTGTCGAGGCCTGCCGCGCCTGGAAGAAGGTGACGGGTTCGCTGCCGGTCGACATCACCATCCTGATCGAAGGCGAGGAAGAAGTCGGCTCGAAGAATTTCGTGCCGTTCATGGAGTCGATCAAGGACGAACTGAAGGCCGACTTCGCGCTGGTCTGCGACACCGGCATGTGGGACCCGAACACGCCTGCCATCACCACCTCGCTGCGCGGCCTGATGTATGACGAGGTCACCGTCAAGGCCGCCAACCGCGACCTGCATTCCGGCGTGTTCGGCGGCGGCGCGCGCAACCCGATCCGCGTTCTGACCAGGATCCTCGGCGGCCTGTTCGACGACGACGGCCGCATCATGATTCCCGGTTTCTACGACGGCGTGATGGATCTGCCGCCGGATATTCTGGCGCAGTGGAAGAACCTCAACCTCACGCCGGAATCGTTCCTGAAGCCGATCGGGCTCTCGATCCCGGCCGGCGAAAAGGATCGCCTGCTGATCGAGCAGATATCCTCGCGTCCGACCTGCGACATCAACGGCATCTGGGGCGGCTATACCGGCGAGGGTTCCAAGACCGTGATCCCGGCGGAAGCATCCGCAAAGGTCTCGTTCCGCCTGGTCGAAGGCCAGGATCCGCAGAAGATCAAGCAGGCGTTTCGCGACTATGTCACCGCGCGGTTGCCGGGCGACTGCAAGGCGGTGTTCACCGAGCACTCCAGCGGGTCGGCGATTGCGCTCGACTGGAACATGAAGCCGCTGGCGGTGGCGAGGCGCGCGCTGACGGAGGAGTGGGGCAAGGAAGCGCTGCTGGTCGGGTCGGGTGCCTCGATCCCGATCGTCGCGGACTTCAAGCGCACGCTTGGCCTCGACAGTCTCTTGATCGGTTTCGGTCTGGACGACGACAACATCCATTCGCCGAACGAGAAGTACGACCTCAAGAGCTTCCACAAGGGCATCCGCTCCTGGGCGCGGATTTTGGGCGCGTTCGCGGAAGGGCGGAATCGGGGCGTGGACTCATGACGCGCCGCCGGCGATAGCCGAACGGTAGCCCACCTGAGTGATCCGGAAAGGGTTGCTCGCAACCTTACGAGGAATAATGTCCCAGTCTTTCAAAGTCGGCGATCTGGTCAGGAAGCGTGCCGGTTATGAGTATCCCGGCATTATCGTTTCGGTTTTCACGACGCGCGCCGGTGCCGTGCGTTACGTCGTGGAGGCCGATCATCCCGGATTTGCAGGGATGCTCCATATCTTCAACGGGGAGCAGCTGGAGCCTCGCGCCTGACTTTCTCGATCGCAACTCTGGATCGCGCGCGACGTCACGATCGCTGATGGCCCGGAAACGGGCCGTGGTGGAAAATAAAAACGCCGCCCGGAATTGGGCGGCGTTTTGATTCGGTAGCGTAGAGGTCGTTGGCGGTTATTCTACACGAGGTTTTCGGATTTTCAATTCCGATAGCCGGGATCGATCCGGTCGAGCTTGCGCAGCAACGGCGGCCATACCAGTTCGATCGAGCGCCGTTCCGCGAATTCGGGGTTGTGGAACAGCTTTTCGTTCTTGTCGACGACGGCCTGTTCGACCGGATAGGCGGTCGGGCCCAGCATGCGCGTGCGCACCTGCATCGTGCAGGCGCGCTCCAGATGGTACATGCGCTCGAACGCGGAGG
>JAQSDT010000468.1 GCA_029946075.1 bacterium
GCCCATTGGGACGGCTCGGAATATCAGCTCACCACCGCGCGCTACACCGAGACCATCCGCGCCTTCTGCAAGGCGCTGAAACTGGACCGCCCGGTCGTGATGGGTTGCTCGATCGGCGGCCGCATCGTGCTCAATCTCGCCATCGACCACGCCAGCGAATTTCGCGCGTTGATCGGACTGGAGGCGGCCGACTTCCAGGCGCCGTGGTACGACACCAATTGGCTGAACCGGCCGGATGTCCATGGCGGCGAAGTCTGCGCGGCATTGGTGTCCGGCCTGATCGCGCCGCAAAGCCCGTCGGCGTCCAGAACCGAGACCCTGTGGGCCTACAAGCAGGGCGGTCCCGGCGTTTTCAAGGGCGATCTTTATTTCTATCGGGTCGATGGCGACTTGCGCGGACGGGTCGCAAAGATCGATACTAAAGTATGTCCGCTCTTTTTGCTCACCGGCGAGTATGATTTTTCCTGTACGCCGGAAGATACCAGACGAACCGCTGCCGCTATCGGGGGCGCCAGCGTCACCATCATGGAGCAGCTCGGTCATTTTCCGATGAGTGAAAATCCCGAACAGTTTCGCCGCTACATTTCGCCGGTCCTCGGTGAAATCCGGAAGCTATCGACGCAAACCAGACAAGGAGAAAACGTATGAAACACGCACACATGATCGGCTTCGCGCTGGCAGCCGCGCTTTGCGCAGGCCAGGCGAACGCCCAGGACTCGGGTACGCTGAAGAACGTCAAGGACACCGGCGCGATCACGCTCGGCTTCCGCGATTCCTCGATTCCGTTCTCCTATCTGGACGACAACCAGAAGCCGATCGGCTACGCCATGGACATCTGCATGAAGATCGTCGATGCCGTGAAGAAGGAACTCAAGCTCGACAAGCTCGAGGTCAAGCTCAACCCGGTGACGTCGTCGACGCGTATTCCGCTGCTCGCCAACGGCACCATCGATCTGGAATGCGGTTCGACCACCAACAACGCCGACCGCCAGAAGCAGATCTCCTTCACCAACACCCACTTCCTGACCGCGAGCCGCTACGTCTCGAAGAAGTCGAGCAAGATCAACGCGATCGACGACCTCAAGGGCAAGTCGGTGGTCTCGACCTCGGGCACGACCAACATCAAGCAGCTGACCGAAGCCAATGCGGCGCGCAACCTCAACATCAACATCATCCCGGCCAAGGACCATGCCGAAGCCTTCCTGATGGTCGAGACCGACCGCGCGGTGGCGTTCGTGATGGACGACATTCTGCTGGCGAGCCTCGTCGCCGGCTCGAAGGCGCCGAATGACTACGTCGTCTCCAAGGACGCGTTCTCCAAGCCCGAGCCCTACGGCATCATGCTGCGCAAGGACGACCCGGCCTTCAAGAAGGTGGTCGATGGCGCCACCGCCGCGCTCTACACCGGCGGTGAAGCCCAGAAGATCTACGACAAGTGGTTCACCCAGAAGATCCCGCCGAAGGGCCTCAATCTCAGCGCCCCGATCAGCGCGGAACTGAAGAACGAGTTCGCCAAGCCGACGGATTCGCCGGATCCGGACGCGTACAAGTAGACGCCTGCAAGTATACGCCTCTGCGCCCATGCAATGGCCCAACCATTGCATGGGTGACTGGCGACACAACACGGATGGCGGGGGCCCGTGAATTATAACTGGAACTGGAAGATCTTCTTCGAGCCGAACCCGACCGGGTCCGGCACGTATCTCGACCTGTTGCTGTCGGGGCTGGCACTGACCGTCAAGACGGCGCTGCTGGCATGGGTCATCGCGCTGATCTTCGGCACCATCGTCGGCATCCTGCGCTCCCTGCCGTCGAAGTCGGCGGGATGGGTCGGTTTCTGTTACGTCGAATTCTTCCGCAACATGCCGCTGCTGGTGCAGCTGTTCCTGTGGTTCTTCGTGCTGCCCGAGCTGCTGCCGCGCGCCGCCGGGCTGTGGCTGAAGCAACTCCCCAACGCGCCGTTCTGGACGGCGGCGATCGGGGTCGGACTGTTCATGTCGGCGCGTGTTGCCGTGCAACTCGGCGCCGGCATCGCTTCCCTGCCGCGCGGCCAGAAGCAGGCCGCGACCGCGCTCGGTCTGACGACGGCGCAAGGCTTTCGCTACGTGCTGCTGCCGATGGCGTTCCGCATCATTATGCCGCCGCTGACGTCCGAATTTCTCAACACCGTGAAGAACACCTCGGTTGCGATCACCATCGGCCTGATCGAACTGACCGGCCAGGCGCGTGCGATGCAGGAATTCTCGTTTCAGGTGTTCGAAGCCTTCACCGCCGCGACCGTGATGTATCTTGCGATCAACGTCATCGTCGTCACCGGCATGCGTTTCCTCGAACGAAGCCTGGCGATCCCCGGCTACATCACGGGGAAATAGCGATGTTCGGCAATCTCGATTTCGACGTCATCCGCCGCTCGCTGCCGTATCTGTTCCTCGACGGCATGACGTTCACGCTGATGCTGACGGGTCTCGCCGCCTTCGGCGGCCTGGTGTTCGGTACGCTGATCGCGCTGATGCGGCTGTCGAGCTACAAGGTGCTCGGCCGCATCGCCGGGCTCTATGTCGACTTCATGCGCTCGCTGCCGCTGGTGCTGGTGATCTTCTGGTTCTACTTCCTGGTGCCCTATATCGGGCAATGGATCACGGGCGCGGCGCGCCCCATTCGCGTCGGCGCTTTCACGTCCACGCTCGTCACCTTCATCATGTTCGAGGCGGCGTATTTCTCCGAGATCATGCGCGCCGGCATCCAGTCCATCTCCAAGGGGCAACCCGCGGCGGCCAGTGCGCTCGGCCTGACCTATTCCCAGTCGATGCGCTACATCGTGCTGCCGCAGGCGTTCCGCAACATGCTGCCGGTGCTGCTGACGCAGACCATCGTGCTGTTCCAGGACACCTCGCTGGTCTACGTGCTTTCGATCCCGGACTTCCTCGGCGCCGCCAGCAAGGTGGCGCAGCGCGACGGAAGGCTGGTCGAGATGTACCTGTTCGCGGCCCTCGTTTACTTCGTGATTTCCTGCGTTGCGTCCTGGGGCGTCAGGCGACTGCAGGCCCGCATTGCCATTATCCGGTGAGAACCCATGATTGAAATCAGCCACGTCAATAAATGGTACGGGCCGAGCTTCCAGGTGCTGACGGATTGCACCACCAGCGTCTCCAAGGGCGAAGTGGTGGTGGTCTGCGGTCCGTCGGGTTCGGGAAAGTCGACATTGATCAAGTGCGTCAATGCGCTGGAGCCGTTCCAGGAAGGCCAGATCATCCTCGACGGCATCAAGGTCAACGATCCCAAGACCGACCTGCCGAAGCTGCGCGCCCGCGTCGGCATGGTGTTCCAGCATTTCGAGCTGTTCCCGCATCTGCGCATCATCGAAAACCTGTGCCTCGCGCAGGAGAAGGTGCTCGGCCGCTCGCATGACGAGGCCATGGCCAAGGGCAAGAAGCTGCTCGACCGCGTCGGGCTGGCGGTACATGCCAATAAATATCCGGCTGAACTGTCCGGCGGCCAGCAGCAGCGCGTGGCGATCGCCCGAGCCCTGGTCAACGAGC
>JAQSDT010000469.1 GCA_029946075.1 bacterium
GAATGATCGTGATGGTCCAGACAGCCGGAACGCTCGCCTTGTTCTCCACGATCGATCGGACATGGCCGCTCACGGCCGCGCCGGTCCGGCGCGTACTTGCCAGGCGGCCGTTGAACTGGGCGATGCGAAAACGCCTGGCTTCTTTCGGATCGCTCGTTTCGAACGTGAACATGAGGGGGCTCCCTTGATCCACGTGACTATCGCCAATCAATGTTAGCCGTCTGTGAAAATCGCAAACCGTAGTAGTACGGCTGGACATCAGGCCCGGCAGAAATGCCGGCGCCGATGTTCGATCGGGAGCGTGTCTGGAGAAGCCGGTGCGGGCGTATCCGTTGCGGCGATGTCAACCCGCACACGGCCCTGGAAGCCGGGCGCGCTGCGCCCGCAGGGATCAGTCGGCGGCGCCGGGGAACACCGCTTCCATCTTGGTCTTCAGCGTCGCCGCGTTGAACGGCTTGACGATGTAGTTGTTCACGCCGGCTTTTTTCGCGGCGATGACGTTCTCGGTTTTGGATTCCGCGGTGATCATGATGAACGGCGTCTTCGAGAAATCCGGGCTGGCGCGCACTTCCTTGAGCAGGTCGTAGCCGGTCATCGGCTCCATGTTCCAGTCCGAGATCACGAGGCCATAGCGCTTGGTCTGCATCTTGGCGAGCGCGGCCGATCCGTCGCTGGCTTCGTCGACGTTTTCGAACCCGAGCTGCTTGAGAAGGTTGCGGATGATGCGGATCATGGTGCTGTAGTCATCGACCACCAGGATCGGCATCGACAAATCAAAAGCCATGTCCAACTCCGCGCAGATACCAAGCCGCCGACCCCAGGTGAATGCGCGTCGCACGCGAACGAGTTCCACCCTCAGCATCGTCACAAGTAGCAGGGCTCATTGAACAGCCCGTTAATTCCGGGAAAGCCGCAGGCGCCGGTAATGTCGCGCCGGGCCGTAATTATACGGTGAGATGTGCGCAAATTCCGCAATCCCCGCATGTAACGGGACAGCGAAGTCTATCTCAGGTCGGGCCTTTCCGATCGGGTTCGGGGGAGGCCGTCATGCGGCGGCGCAATGGATGCGCGGATGCAGCAGCCGGTTGTATTGCGCCTTCACCGTCGCATAGCACTCGCAGGACGTCCTGATCAGGCCGTCCAGATTGGTGATCTCAATATGCCCCCGGCTGTAGTGGATGAAGTTGGCCTGCTGCAGCGTGTGGGCCACCAGCGACACGCTGTTGCGGCGAGCGCCGATCATCTGCGCCATCGATTCCTGGGTCAGGACCAGCTTGTCGCTGCCGGAGAGGTCTCGCGTATGCAAAAGACATCGCGCCAGCCGTGACTCCACCGCATGCGAGGCGTTGCAGCCCGCGGTCTGCTGGATCTGCGCGTAGACGGCCAGGCCGTGCCGCGCCAGGGCGTTACGCAACGTCGCGCTCTGGTCTACCGCGATGCGAAGCTGGTCGTGATCGATCGTCGAGGCGACGCCGGGCACCAGCACGACGGCGGTGTTGAGCGCGACGGGATCGCCGAGTGCAGAGAATGCGCCGAAGATACTGTCGCGGCCGACCATCGCGATCTGAACGTGCTCGCCGCGCGCAAGCTTGACGACCAGCGAGATGACGCCGCGGTGGGGCAGATAAGCGCGCTTGAGGTCCTCGTCGACTTCGACGAGCACCATGTCCTGGCTGAGTTCGGTTTGGCGCAAATGCGGACGCAGCAGCTCAAAATCATCCGCAGAGAGCGAGGACAGAAATCCATTCGATGAACGAGGGGCTGAATCCAAAGCAGTCTCCTGCCTTACGGGCAAAGCCGGTCTCAATGCGTCTGGTACTCGTAATGTAAAACCTGAAATACAGAATGATCATCGCACATGTCGTTGGCAAGAAGAATTGGCAATTGGACGCATGCCGATGCCGCAGGTCGTCCGCACGTGCCTGCATGCCGGGGATTTGTCCGCCGCATGGAAATGACCCGTTCGGTCAGAAGGCGCGGTCGCGGCGTCGTGCAATCCGTCGAAGCATAAGTCTGTACGTGCCGGTTTGGCGCGGCATGGTTCGCCTCGTGTCTTCGGCTGCGTCGCAAGTCGATTGTCCGACGCGGCGGAGCACGGATCGTACCTGGTGCGCCGTCATGATCGGGCGACACGCGTAAGTTCGTGACGGTGCTGCCGGTGCGGCAGGTCAGTCAGGTGAAGACGATCTTCGCAAGCCGGCTGCCGCCCGGATGGTGGATCCCGATACTATTCACCGTAGGGGGCAGACAGGGCGGGCAATTTACGGCCGAAATGTGAATATCGTACTGATTCGCAAAGCAAAACCGCCGCGCGGGGCTGTGAACGCCTGTGCCTCGATGGGGTGAGCAAGGCGCGTCATGCGCCGCCAGGGAGGCGCTCATGCGGCGCATACTCGTTGTCGATGACGACCCGCACGTGCGTCTCGCGATGGCCACGTGGCTCAGGCAGTTCGGTTTCAGGGTTGCCACTGCCGATGGCAGCGCCAGCGGTCTCAAGGCGCTCGACGTCATCGACGCGTCGCCGAGGTCGCAGGCGCGCTGTCGGGACGACGCCACGCCGCCAAATGCTTCAGGGGAGAGAGCAAGCAGGGGCTGATCGGCAGAACGCGAACGTCCAGCAAGGAGAAATCAGGCGGCCCCACGATTGCGAGTGAGGTGTGATTGAAGCGAAAGCAAATATTCCGGCCTCCGGGGGGCTGACATGGCACGCATTCTCATTGTCGATGACGATTCCATGGTCTGCGCGGCCATCGAGATCTATCTCGATCGTCACGGCTTTGACGTGGTGATTGCCGACGGCGGCGACGCCGGACTTCGCGCGCTGGAAGAGTCCAGCTTCGACCTGATGATCGTCGATATCTTCATGCCGCATATGCGCGGCTTCGAATCGATCAGGATTTTCCACGAGCGGGCGCCGACGATACCGCTGGTGGCGATGTCGGGATATGCGTTTGCAAATCTCGATTCGCCGGCGCCGGACTTTCTGCGAATGGCGCTCGAACTCGGCGCGGCGCGCTGCCTGCGCAAACCCTTTACACCCGCGGCCTTGATGACAGCGGTCAACGAATGCCTCGCCGAGGCCAAATCCCGTTTCAGCAGCCTCGCGCAATTCAGCTAGCCCGCCGCGTCCACGACGGCTGCTCTGCAGACAAGCATCGGCGTGAAGCTGCGTGTCCGCATTTCCGGGCGAGATCGATGGCGGTGCGCGAAATTAAGACTCTGTTCACCATAAAATACATTGGCAGCGGATTTTCCGGTTTCGAGTAGTTCTACGGATCGGCACGTTAACCAGTGGGTAGCGTGGGCGGACCAGTGTGACACGACCGCCGAATGAATGTTGCGGCGTCGCGTCAATCGTGTTCATCCAGAAGGGTATGAGTTATGTCAGGTATTGTTCTCTCGTCGTCGGTTCGCCAGAACCTTCTCTCGCTTCAGTCGACTGCCGATCTGCTCGCGACCACGCAGAACCGCCTTGCCACCGGCAAGAAGGTCAACACGGCCCTCGATAACCCGACCAACTATTTCACCGCCGCTT
>JAQSDT010000470.1 GCA_029946075.1 bacterium
GCTTTCCTCTTCGGCTTCGGCGAGCAACACGGCGTGAGATCTTCGATAACCGGCACGCAGATTTCGGGGCGGCCATCGCAGCAATCCTGCAACATGAACAGCACGACCGACTGGAATGCCCTGAGGTCGGCGCGGTAGACGATCGAACGGCTGAACCGCTGGGCGGTCACCAGCCCGGCGCGCGACAGGATCGCCAGATGCGACGACATCGTATTTTGCGGCACCGCGAGCGACCGGGCGATATCGCCTGCCGCGAGTCCCTCCGGCTCGTGCCTGGCGAGCAGACGAAACACCTCCAGCCGGGTCGATTGGGCAAGCGCGGCGAGCGCGAGAATGGCTTGTTCTGATTCCATATATCTGGACTTATCGATATGTATAGCGGTCGTCAATCTGGTAGTCGCGCGGGGCTCGGGCATTGCATATTTCGATCATTCTAGAAATACAGTTGACGGGATGGGAATCTCATGAGATCATCCCGTCATGAAAATCGACGACGCCGCCGCCCATCTCGAAGCGCTGGGCAATCCGACCCGGTTGAAAATCTACCGCGCGCTGATCCGCGCCGGCGGGGCCGGGCTTGCGGTCGGCCGCTTGCAGGAGAAGCTGAAAATCGCGCCCTCCACCCTCTCCCACCACATCAAGGCGCTGGTGGTGGTTGGTCTGGTGAGCCAGGTGCGCGATGCGACGACGCTGATCTGTCACGCCAACTACGAAGTGATGCGCGAGCTCCTCGGTTTCCTTGCAGCCGAATGCTGCACCGAAAGCGCAGAGACCAAAGAGACAAAGTCCGCGGCCTGATTTCTTCAGACTCCTTATTTCGATATTTCCGGTTTAACAGGATAATGCCATGAACGAAGCCAAAACCGTCGCCATCATCGGAGCCGGGCCGGTCGGCCTTGCCGCCGCCGCCCATGTGCTGGAGCGCGGCCTTGCGCCGATCGTGCTGGAAGGCGGCGACCAGATCGGTCACGCCATGCGGCAATGGGGCCACGTCCAGCTGTTCTCGCCGTGGGAATACAATATCGACAAGGCGGCGATGCGCTTGCTCGCAGCGACGGGGTGGAATTCGCCCGCCCCCGATCAGTATCCGACCGGCGCGGAGATGGTGGAGCGCTATCTCGAGCCGCTCGCTAAAAACACCCCGCTGAAGGAGCACATCCGCACCTCGAGCCGTGTCACCGGCATCAGCCGGGTCGGCTTCGACAAGCTGAAGACGAAGGGACGCGAAACGGCGCCGTTCGAAATCCGGTATCAGAACGGGCTGGGCCCGAAGGTCGTGAAAGCCGATGCGGTGATCGACACCTCCGGCACCTGGCATTCGCCGAACCCGGCCGGGGCCAACGGCCTGCCCGCCATCGGCGAGACGCAGGCCGCAAGCCGCATCGCCTACGGCATGCCCGAAGTGCTCGGCAAGGATCGCGCGCGGTATGCGGGCCGGACCGTCGCGGTGCTCGGCGCCGGGCATTCGGCGATCGGCACGCTGACTGATCTGGCAAAACTGGCGCTCGATGCACCGGAGACCCAGGCGATCTGGCTGCTGCGCGGCAACGATCCTGCCAAGGCGTTCGGCGGCGGCGCCAACGACAAGCTCGTCGCACGCGGCGAACTCGGTGCGGCCTTCGCCGCGCTGGTGACCGCCGGGCGAATCAAGGTCGAAAGCGAGTTTCGCGTGTCGCACACCCTTGCCGACGGCCCTCGCCTAGTCGTCGCCGCCGGCTCCGCCTGTTGCGGACGCAACGTCGTCGTCGACGAACTGATCGTGGCCACGGGATTTCGGCCGGACCTCGATTTCGTGCGCGAACTTCGCATCCGCCTCGATCCCGCGATCGAATGTCCGGTCGCCCTGGCGCCATTGATCGATCCGAACGAGCATAGCTGCGGCACGGTGCGTCCGCACGGCGCCCGCGAACTGGCACAGGACGAGCCGGGATTCTACTTCGCCGGCATGAAATCCTACGGCCGCGCGCCGACCTTCCTGATGCTGACGGGATACGAACAGGTACGTTCGATCGCGGCCGATATCGCCGGCGACCGCGCCGCCGCCGAGCGGGTCGAACTGGTGCTGCCCGAGACCGGCGTCTGCAGCCGCGCCTCCGCATCAGATGCCAGCAATTGCTGTGGCGGCCCTGCATTGGCGGATGTTGACGCCTGCTGCGTGGCGGACGAAAGGGCGAAGCAACAAGGCAAGACCGGCTGCGGCTGCGCGTCTTGACGTAAGGGAGTAACGGGAATCTCGCTGGAGGGGCGCGCAGTTATCGTTGCGATGTGTCTGGGGCAGCTCGGCAGCCTGCTCCCGCACGTCGTCGTGCCGTCGATCCTTGCGGGATTCCTGATTCCGGAATGGCATTTGAGCGGCGCACAGGCCGGCCTGCTGGCGGGTTCGGGCGCGGCCGGCTACATGTTGACCGTACCGGTATTGGCCACGCTGACCGACCGCATCGACGCGCGCAAAATCCTGATTGCGGGCTCGGCGGTCAGTGCGCTCGGTACAATGCTGTTCGGCCTGTTCGCCACTGGTCTTTGGTCCGGCGCCCTCTTCAACGCCATCGCCGGCATCGGCTTTGCCGGCGCCTACATGCCCGGCCTCAAGGCGCTGACCGATCGCCTTGCGCCCGGAGATTCGTCGCGCGCGATCACGCTCTACACGTCGAGTTTTTCGTTCGGCGTCGGGCTGTCCTTCCTCGTCTCGCAGCTCGTCGCCGAAGCGTGGGGCTGGCGCAGCGCGTTCTTCGTCACCGCCGCCGGGCCGCTGGTGATGCTGACGGTCTGCTTCCTGCTGCGGCCGGTCGAACCGAAGCCGGCCTCCGGGAAGTTGCTGGATTTCGCGCCGGTGTTTGGAAATCGCAAGGCGATGGGCTTCGTGCTCGGCTATGGCGCGCATTGCTTCGAGCTCTACGGCATCCGGACCTGGCTGGTGGCATTCTGGACCTTCGTCGCCGCGCGCAATCCGCAAGCCTCGATCCTGACGCCGGTCGTCGTCAGCGTGGTATTCTCCGTGCTCGCGATGCCCGCCAGCATTCTCGGCAATGAATTCGCGCTCCGGTTCGGCCGCCACCGCGCCATCACCACTGTCATGTTCTCATCGGCTGCGGTCGCGCTCCTGATCGGCGTGTTCGCCGACCAATCGCCGTGGCTGCTGCTGCCGCTGATGCTGGCCTATGCCCTCACCGTGCCCGCCGATTCCGGCGCGCTCACGTCGGGGATGTCGATGGCGGCGGACCCGAACTATCGCGGTGCGACCATGGCGATGCACTCGACCGTCGGTTTCAGCCTGTCGGCGCTCGGCGCATGGGCGGTCGGCGTCGCGCTAGACGCAACCGGCGGCCCGCAAAGTGCGTCGGCGTGGATGGCAGCATTTGCCGTGCTCGCCGCCGGCATCCTGCTGGGGCCGCTGGCGTTGTACTGGTCGAGAAGAGAGACTTCGCCACCGTGAATCAGCTTTCCATCATCCTCGCGCTCGGCACGACGCAAACACTGGCCTGGGCGTCGAGCTATTACCTTCCGGCGATCCTCGCCGATCCGA
>JAQSDT010000471.1 GCA_029946075.1 bacterium
ATTTCGTTCTGCTTGCTTCCTGCCGACACCGTCAGGGTGTCGAAGAAATTCGGCGACTGCGGCGCGAAGCCGAGTTTTGCCAGCCCCGCGGCCAGCACCGCGGCGCGGCGATGGACCCTGCGGGCAATATGTGTCAGTCCTTCGGGGCCGTGATAGACCGCGTACATCGAGGCGATCACCGCCAGCAGCACCTGCGCGGTGCAGATGTTGGAGGTGGCCTTCTCGCGGCGGATATGCTGCTCGCGGGTCTGCAGCGCGAGGCGATAGGCGGGTTGCCCGCGCGAATCTACCGACAGGCCGACGATGCGGCCGGGCAGCGAGCGCTTCAGCGCATCGCGCACCGCCATGTAGGCGGCGTGCGGGCCGCCATAGCCCATCGGCACGCCGAAGCGCTGCGCCGAGCCGACCGCGATGTCGGCGCCGAGTTCGCCCGGCGATGCCAGCAGCGTCAGCGCCAGCGGATCGGCGGCGATCACCGCGAGCGCGCTTTTGGCGTGCAGCGACGCGATCGCCGGCCGGAGGTCGCGCACCGCGCCCGAGGTGCCCGGATACTGCAGCAGACCGCCGAACACTTCGGCCGTGTCGAGATCGGTGAGGGGATCGCCGACGATCAGATTCCAGCCGAGCGGCTCGGCGCGGGTGCGTAGCACCGCCAGCGTCTGCGGATGCACTTCCGCATCGACGAAGAACGCCTTTGCTTTTGATGGCGAGGCGCGCTCGGCCAGCGCCATCGCTTCGGCCGCCGCGGTGCCTTCATCGAGCAGCGAGGCGTTGGCGACGTCCAGACCGGTGAGATCGCAGATCATGGTCTGGTAGTTGAACAGCGCTTCGAGCCGGCCCTGGCTGATTTCCGGCTGATACGGCGTGTAGGCGGTGTACCAGGCCGGGTTCTCCAGAATGTTGCGCTGGATCACCGCCGGCAGCAGCGTGCCGGAATAGCCTTGGCCGATCAGCGAGGTGAACACCTGGTTCTGCGCGGCGAGTTCGCGCATATGCGCCAGCGCCTCGATCTCGCTGAGGGCCGCGCCGATGTCGAGCGGCGCCTGCTGCCGGATCGAGGCCGGCAGTGTCTGGCCCATCAGTTCGGAAAGGCTGCTTGCGCCGACGCTCTCCAGCATGGTCTGGATGTCGCGCGAGGAGGGGCCGATGTGACGGCGCACGAAATCGGTGGCGGCTTCGGCAGTGGTCTTGAGCGGCGCGTTCATGGCGTTCGTTCCCTTAAGCCGTGTGCCTGGCGTAGGCGGCTTCGTCCATCAGGCCGCCGAGTTCGCCCTTGTCGGCGATCTTCAGCTTGAAGAACCACGCCTTGCCGCCGGCGTCGGTGTTGACCAGCGCGGGCTCGGCGGCGAGGTCCTCGTTGACCTCGAGCACTTCGCCCGAGATCGGCGCATAAACGTCGGAGGCGGCCTTGACCGATTCGACCACGGCGGCGGCTTCCGCCTTCTTCAGCGTGCGGCCGACCTTGGGCAGTTCGACAAACACGACGTCGCCGAGCTGCGACTGCGCGTAATCGGTCACGCCGATGGTGGCGACATCGCCCTCGATCTGGAGCCATTCGTGGTCGGTGGTGAACAACGTCGTCATGAGAGATCCTCTGGCGTTGGCAAAATCAGCGTTTGCAAGTTCAGCGTTTATACGTGTTGGGAACGAACGGCATGGAAGCGACCTGCAGCGGCAGGCGCTGGCCGCGCACTTCGGCGAAAACCTGCGTGCCCTCGGCGGCGAGCGCGGTCGGCAGATAACCCATCGCGACCGGTGCATTGAGGCTGGGGCCGAAGCCGCCCGAAGTAACCTTGCCGATGGCTTCGCTCGAGGTGGCATCCGCAAACAGCAGCGCGCCTTCGCGCACGGGTGCACGGCCCTCGGGGCGCAAGCCGACGCGGCGACGTGCCGCGCCTTTTTCGAAATGGGCGAGGATCTTGTCCGCGCCCGGAAAGCCTCCGGCACGCGTGCCGCCATGGCGGCGGCTCTTTTGCACCGACCATGCCAGCGCGGCTTCGACCGGTGTCGTCGTCGTGTCGATGTCGTGGCCATAGAGACAGAGCCCGGCTTCGAGCCGCAAGCTGTCGCGCGCACCGAGCCCGATCGGCAGCACATCGGGATTTTCCAGGAGCGCATTCACCAGCGCTTCGGCATGCTCGGCTGGTACCGAAATCTCAAAACCGTCCTCGCCGGTATAGCCGGAGCGCGAGACGAAACAGTCGAATACGCCGACCTTGCGCGGTCCGGTATCCCTGAACCGCATCGCCGTGACGCCTGCGCAGAACTTCGCCAGTACGGATTCGGCCTTCGGGCCTTGCAGCGCGATCAGTGCGCGGTCGGCCAGCGAATCGATGATGCAGCTGTCGGAGAGGTGGGCGCGCAGGTGCGCTTCGTCAGCGGTCTTGCAGGCGGCGTTGACGACCAGAAACAGGTGGTCGCCGAAATTCGCCACCATCAGATCGTCGAGCAGGCCGCCTGCTTCATTGGTGAACTGGGTATAGCGCTGGTTTCCCGGCGGAATCGCGACGATGTCCTGCGGCACCAGCCGCTCCAGCGCCAGGGCGGCATCCCCGACCTTGCCGGACTTGGCGCGCAGCGTGAGCTGGCCCATGTGGGAGACGTCGAACAGCCCTGCCGCGCTGCGCGTGTGGAGATGCTCCTTCAGCACGCCGGCCGGGTATTGCACCGGCATTTCGTAGCCGGCGAAGGGAACCAGCTTGCCGCCGCGCGCCACATGGAGCGCGTACAGGGGGGTGCGTAGCAATGGAGATTCGTCGCGCGCCAGCATTGGTCAGGCCCTCAGGGGCTTCCGGGGACCAGCCCCCGAAAAACCCGAAAGAAAGCCCCATCTGTCGCTGTGCCTGAGAGTATTATCCCGTCGGCGGACGCCCCGGCTTTTGGCCTTCGGCGTCTCTTTCCAGATGCTAGTTCGTCACACGGTCCGTTTGCCTGAGAGTTTCCGGGGCGGTTGCTCCTTCGGCGCCGGCGCTTAAGCCGATCTCTCCCGACGTGACGTCTTGTACATAGAAGGGAAACACGGCCCGGACAAGCCTGTCAAACGCAGGCGCAGCATTATCAACCGGAGTTGCGCGCCTGTCTTGTGTGCTGCGGCAACCCTATGATCCGGCTGCACAGTTTCTGGACACTGCGGCGGTCAATGTCTAAAAGCGTTCCGCCGGAAGGTCAGGGCTATTTGGGGCCCGACCCGGGCAGAATTCCGATTGGATGAACATGAGCGGCGTCAACGAGATCAGGTCGAAGTTTCTGGATTTCTTTGCGGCGAACGGCCACGAGGTCGTGGCGTCCTCGCCGCTGGTGCCGCGCAACGATCCGACGCTGATGTTCACCAATGCCGGCATGGTGCAGTTCAAGAACGTCTTCACCGGCGTCGAGAAGCGGCCCTATCAGCGCGCCACCACGTCGCAGAAATGCGTGCGCGCCGGCGGCAAGCACAATGACCTCGACAATGTCGGCTATACCGCCCGGCATCATACGTTTTTTGAAATGCTGGGCAATTTTTCCTTT
>JAQSDT010000472.1 GCA_029946075.1 bacterium
GGCGCGACCTCGAAATGTGGCGCGCGCTTGAGGGCAAAGCGACGTCAAGTCGGCTGAATTCGAACGCGAGGCACTCTTGCCCGCCGCCGCTCAGGGGCGGCGTCGGGTCAGTCGGCCTTACCCGCCAATTCCTCGAGTTGCTGGGCACAAGCTCCCAGCTTGTCGAGGATGAAGCTGCTTGCGTTCCGCCGCGGTCAGTGCCTCGGACAGCGCCGACTGCATCGACCGCGCCAGAGGCGCTTGTCGGACAGGCGGATCACTGCGCGGCTGACGCGCACGCGGTCCATGCGTGTGCGGTCGATCACCTGCTGCGTCGTCTGGGCGCCGCTTTCGCCGATGACGGCGAGGATACGCCATTCGGGAATCATCAAGCCGAAGCGCGGTTCGTAGCGGGCTGCGAACAACCGGCTGACGACTTCCGCGACGACAGAGCCGGTAAGGCAGGAACATCTCAAGGGCAAGTGGGGAGGGCGCAGCTTGTCGTCCGGCTTTCGGCATATTGGGAACATTTCTCTCATAGGGACGATATGAGTAACGAAGACTGATATCGTCTCATCTGCCCTGTTATAATATGGAGAGCAATATGCACGTGCTCACGCCGAACCTTCTCCCCATCGAAAGCCGCTCGTCGGTCGTAAAGGACAATATGTCTGGCTTCGGTTGTCCGACGCCGTTGCTGCCGACCGCCCGAGCTCGCATCAGGGACCTTTGCTGGCGTGATCGCGCGTGACGCCAGCACGACGCCGAGCAGCCAGATGCAACCCCGAACGAACGCGTGATGCGACTCTGTTGAATTGGAGGACGAGACTTTGGCTCAAGATGCAAATTTGGATGTGACGCCGACGATAGGAAACATATTGTATCCTAATCTGCTGAAGGGAAACGTCGCGGTCGTGACGGGGGCCGCACAGGGAAATGGCGCGGCGATCGCGCGCGGCCTGGCCCGATATGGTGCGCGAATCGCGGTGGCGGATCGCGATGAGCAAGGCGCGCGAGCAGTTGCGGACTCCATTACGGAGAATGGCGGCGAAGCATCAGCCCTTCATCTGAATGTGGCTGATATGGAGGGATGCGAGCGAGGCGCTGCGGCGATCGCGCGCGAACTCGGCCCGGCGTCGATCCTCGTCAACAATGCCGGAATCGTTCGCCGCGTTGGAATTGAGGAGGACATCTTCCTCGACTCGGTCAAGGACCAGTTCTCCGTCAATGCGCTGGGCTCGGCCCAGATGGTCAAGGCGCTATTGCCGCAACTGCGCGAAACGCGGGGACGCATTGTCAATATCGGCTCGATCGCGAGCTTCAACGCGACCACTGGCGGCATCGGCTATGGCCTGTCGAAGGGCGGCGTCCTGTTGATGACGAAGACGATGGCGGCCGAACTGGCGCAGTATGGCATCCGTGTTAATGGCATCGCCCCGGGCATCATCATCACGCCCATGACGGAGCCGACGCGCAACAATGCTGGCGTGGCGGCTCGTTATTTGGAGCATATCCCGCTCAATCGTTTCGGGGAGGCCGATGAGCTGGTCGGTCCCGTCGTGTTCCTCGTCTCGACCCTGTCCTCATATGTTACAGGCGTGATGCTGCCGGTTGATGGCGGCTATCTGGCGATCTGAGAGCGTTGCAGGGCTGAAACGTCGCAATAGCGTCAGCCGACCCAAACTCTCGAAAGGTTAGCGTGACTGCCTGCGCGCGGATGCAGACCTTTGCGCTGCGATGACACAAAGAATGTTCGAAGGGTTGACGCTGCTCGTCGCAACGCAGCCCGGGACGTCCAAAGCCTCCGCAAGAAGCAGCGATAGGTCCTCGCGAAACGTACGAGAGCCGTCAGCGATAAAACTATTGCCGCGAACGGTGCTTACAATAGCAGCGCGACAAGCGGGTGAATCTGATTACAGAGTGATCGCAAGCACATATGAGTTCGCAGCTTTATTCTGAATGGCGCACCCGACACGGTTCGAACGTGTGACCTTTGCCTTCGGGGGGCTAGGCTAAGCGGCTTGTTTCGGCAGACGACCTCTGGCCGGCGATACAACGGTTCGATCGGCCATGTGAGGGGCCTCGATCAATCGACGGTCATTGGCTTTAACACCATCGATAGAGGCTGCACGGGCGCGGTCTTCGCATTCTCTGGCGTAGGCTTCAACGAGCTCAGCATCTTGTGGAGACAACATGCTCGCAATCCGGCGGGCTTGTCCCGCGCGTGCGTGCCACAGCAAAGTTTCCGACAGGGTCGCGTTGGTCATCATGAGAATCGCTGCTTCTTCAATGGCAAAATGGTGACGGCTCGAAGGTGAAAGTTCAATGCTTGAAATTATTCTGGAATCGAGTCCGTCAGGTTGATTCTCGACGATCGGAGCAGGGCGATGGCCTCGCGGGTGCGTGCGGATTGCGGACGGCCATTGGGCCGGGCAGGCATGGCCGGCTTTTGAAGCACCGGCAAATGGCCGGTCAATTATTGGTGGAAAGGTCGAACGCGGGGAGCAACTCCCATTCTGACAAAAAGAAATTCTGTAGCGAACTCAACCGCCCGGAAAGCTGAGAGATGTCAGAATGGCTTTTGAAAACATTGCGGAAATCCGGAGACTTCCAAGCTGAATACAGCCGGGCTACTACGACTAAATGGCCACCATCAGCGAGTGTCGGTATCGGTGGTTGCGTGTCCCCGATTTGAACCTACGGCGAATCCATAGGGCTCCCTGAGTGTTTCGGAATGTGGAGGATTGGCCGTCAGGTCTGGCCAACCCCATCGCCTGGACGGGATTAACAGTTGCACTTGACTTCAGGCGAGTTCATCACTTCCCTTCCGGCGTGTTCCTTAATCCGGCCTGCCCCAACATTCGACTAATAGCTCGTGCCTAGGTCAAACTACCATGGCCAAAAAGCCGCTGCGTATTCGACTCATTCACGGAACATGGGCCCGCGCTTTTTTTCTGAAAAAACCTCGATGGTTCGAAGAGCGCTCTCCTTTTCGCACGAGGCTCGAGCTGGCGCTTTCAGAAGCTGGGATTGAAGCCGACATAAAAGTATTTCCATGGTCTGGCGCCCAAGCCGTCACTGCACGTTTTTCGGCTGCGCAAGCACTCGCCGCTGAACTCCGTCAAGAGCAGGAAGACGACCCATTTGTAACGCAGATCATAATCGGACACAGTCATGGGGGTACCATCGGGATGTTGGCTGCGCACCTCATGGGAGAAGGCAGCCGGGAACTACTGCTCGCCACTCTCGCAACCCCCTTTATGCAAATTCATCCAGGTCGGCTTGGCTCCACCTTCACGCGCCATTTGGAGCTTTGGATTGCTAATGTATTTCCGTTCGTCATCCTAGTCGCGGGCCTCTACGCGACAAATAGATCGCCGCAAGAAATAGGCTGGCGCGATGCCCCGCTCATCATTGGGCTGCTCTTCGTCGCAACCATCATTAGCTCGGTCGGATTTCGAGCTGTTCTAGTGGTCCAAATCTGACACTTCGATTCGCTTTGGGATTCCCTGATGCGCTCGC
>JAQSDT010000473.1 GCA_029946075.1 bacterium
TCTCGAAGAAGGCCTTCGGCTCGTAGATGCCGAGATTGTTGACGAGGATGTCGACCTCGGGGAATTGCGCGACCAGTTTGGCGCAGCCGGCGGCATCGCCGAGATCGACCACGGCCGAGTGCACCCTGGAGGTTGGCGCAGCCGCGCGAACCTTTGCCACCGCCCCCTCGACAGCCGCACCGTCGCGCCCGTTGACGATGACATCCGCGCCCATCTGCGCAAGCCCGATCGCGGTGGCGAGACCGATCCCGCGGGTCGAGCCGGTGACGAGTGCGGTTTTTCCCGCGAGATTCATGTCCATGTTTGCCCCCTCGAACTTTCTGTTTCTGGTTTCTATTTGGCCGGCGGCACCACATAGATGTTCCAGGCCGTGGCAGGGCCCGGGAAGCCCAGGAAGAACCGTCGCGTGGTGATCACCATGTGCTCGCTGCCTGCCGCATGGACCTTCATCCAGGCTTCGCACTTCTCCAGCTTCCAGTCGCCGGTCTCACAAATGCCGATGAAGCCGGACTTCTTCGCGGCTTCGAGCGAGGTGAGACCGGCCGACCACGGCTCGTCGGGGATCAGCGCCGCCGGATGATCGGGGCTGTAGAAGGTGACGGGCTGGCCGGTGTCCATGTAGGCCGCCACCACGGGCCAATGCGAGCGGAAACGGGTGCGCCAGACTTCCGTCAGTTCGCGTGCGAGTTCGGATCGCGCGCGATAGGTCGCGCCCGCCGTGCGCTTCTCCCCGAGTTCGTAGGCCACGATCTTCGGCGAGGCCACCAGCACGACCAGCGTGATCACGAGCCAGCTTGCCGCCAGACTGAACAGCGCGATCTGCCGCACGCGAACCGCCGGCACCGCGATCAGCGCCAGCGGCACCAGGAAGAACAGCGAGATACCCCAGTCGGTCTTGATATAGATCTTGAAGATCAATGCCCCGAGCGGCGGCCCGATCGCCACCACCGCCTGGATGATCCAGACATTGAGCGCCTGCGAGGCATTGACGCCGGAATTCGCGCCGCGTGACCAGAACGAAAACGGCAGCAGGCGCCATGGCCGCCACGCCAGCGCGATCGCGCCGAGCACGACCGGCAAGGCCAGCATCGCAAGGTTATGCCCGACATAGCCCAGTGCAAGATCATCGATCATGGTCCGATCGGTGATCGAATAGCTGTCGCCCGCATAGGTCAGCGGGATGAAGTTGACCTGCTTCAGCCAGATCAGGTGCGGGAGCATCGCGATCACAAGTGTGGCGATCGCGACCCACGGCGCCGGCGAGCGCAGGAATGGCAGCCGCGCCGGGTGGATCAGCGCGGCAAGACCGATGGCGCCGATCATGGTCAGCACCCAGTATTTGGTCATCAACGCCAGCGCGCCGGCGAGCCCGAGCCAGATGCCTGATCTGACGCTGCGCTTTTCGAAGGCATCGAGATAGGCCAGCACCATCAGCGGCAGCGTGACCAGTTGCAGGAGATCCGGATTGTACTTGAAGCCCTTGAAATTGAAGATCGGGTAGAGCGCGAGCATCACCACGACGAAGAAGGCGCGGCGGCGATCGACCACGCGGAGCGCCAGCAGCCAGCAGACGATGAGCCCGCAGCCGAGCGTCGTCATGGCCAGCGCATAGCTCGCCCAGTCCGTGACCGGAAACACTGTGAACCAGACCCCGGCGATCCAGCCCGACAGCGGCGGGTGCTTGCCGTAGCCGAGCAGGAACTTCTGGCCCCAGGCGAAAGCTTCCGCGACGTCCATATGGACGTCCTGACCGGTCTTCAGATTGACCAGAATCAGCGTCCACAGCACGGCGTGTACCACGGCAAAGCCGGTCACCAGCGAAAGGCCGGTCGTCGGCCCGTTCTTGGGATCTGTGGCGCGCGAGGCCAGCCACGCCGCCATCCGCCGGATCGAGGGAATGCGCCGGGAACGCGAGGCGGCGGGCAAAATGGATGCAGTCGACATGGCCTCAGTGCGTAGCGTGTTTTCGGGTCCGTTGGAATCAGCTTGGCGTGAAGAAACCCCCTTTAATTACAGCAATATGGTTGCCGCACGGGGATGTGAATGCTATCCCGCGCCCCATGACAACCGCCCCCATTTCCAACATCCGCAACTTCTCCATCGTCGCCCATATCGACCATGGCAAATCGACGCTGGCCGATCGCCTGATCCAGATGACCGGGGGCCTGACCGATCGCGAGATGGCAGGCAAGGAGCAGGTGCTCGATTCGATGGATATCGAGCGCGAGCGCGGCATCACCATCAAGGCGCAGACGGTGCGGCTGAACTACCGCGCCAAAGACGGCAAGGATTACATCTTCAACCTGATGGACACGCCCGGCCATGTCGACTTCGCTTACGAAGTCTCGCGGTCGCTCGCTGCCTGCGAGGGGGCGTTGCTTGTGGTCGACGCCAGCCAGGGCGTCGAGGCGCAGACGCTTGCCAACGTCTACCAGGCGCTCGACAACAATCTCGAGATCGTGCCGGTCCTCAACAAGGTCGACCTGCCCGCAGCCGAACCCGAGAAGATAAGGCAGCAGATCGAGGACGTGATCGGCATCGATGCGTCGGAAGCCGTGATGATCTCGGCCAAGACCGGCATCGGCATTCCCGACGTGCTGGAAGCCATCGTCACCCGCCTGCCGCCGCCGAAAGGCGACCGCGACGCGACGCTGAAGGCGCTGCTGGTCGACAGCTGGTACGACGTCTATCTCGGCGTCGTCGTGCTGATCCGCGTGGTTGACGGCGTGATGAAGAAGAACCAGCGCATCCGCATGATGGGCACGGGGGCGGCCTACGACGTCGAGCGCGTCGGCTTCTTCACGCCGAAGATGGAGCAGGTCGACGAGCTCGGCCCCGGCGAGATCGGCTTCATCACCGCGGCGATCAAGGAAGTCGCCGACACCCGCGTCGGCGACACCATCACCGACGACAGGAAGCCGATCAGCGAGATGCTGCCGGGCTTCAAGCCGGCGATCCCGGTGGTGTTCTGCGGCCTGTTTCCGGCCGATGCCAACGACTTCGAGACGCTGCGCGGGGCGATGGGCAAGCTGCGGCTCAACGATGCGAGCTTTTCCTACGAGATGGAAACCTCCGCCGCGCTCGGCTTCGGCTTTCGCTGCGGCTTCCTCGGGCTGCTGCATCTGGAAATCATCCAGGAGCGGCTGTCGCGCGAGTTCGACCTCAATCTGATCGCGACCGCGCCGAGCGTAATCTACAAGATGCATCTGACCGACGGCCAGGAAATTTCGATCCACAATCCCGTCGACATGCCTGACGTGGTCAAGATCGCCGATATCGAGGAGCCGTGGATCGAGGCCACCATCCTCACCCCCGACGAATATCTCGGCAGCGTGCTGAAGCTGTGCCAGGACCGCCGCGGCGCGCAGAAGGAGCTCACTTACGTCGGCTCGCGCGCGATGGTGAAATACGATCTGCCGCTGAACGAGGTCGTATTCGACTTCTACGACCGGCTGAAGTCGGTCTCGAAGGGCTACGCCTCGTTCGACTATCATCTCACC
>JAQSDT010000474.1 GCA_029946075.1 bacterium
TGGTTGAGCAGATTGATCGAGCCGAGATTGCAGACCGCGGTCTCCTCGTCGGAGGTATTGAGCGTGATCTCGGTGCAGAGGTTCGAGGAGTGGATCACACCGGCATGGCGCTGCGGCGAGCGCAGATTGCAGGGATCCTTGAACGTGATCCAGGGATGCCCGGTTTCGAACAGCATGGTCAGCATCTTGCGCCAGAGGTCGGTGGCGCGGACCTGCTTGTACACGCGGATCTCGCCGCGCGCTGCCTTGGCTTCATAGGCCGCGTAGCGCCCGGCGAAGTCAGTGCCGTAGAGATCGTGCAGATCGGGCGCCTCGTCCGGCGAGAACAGCGTCCATTCGCCGTCGGCCTCGACGCGCTGCATGAACAGGTCGGGCACCCAGTTGGCGGTGTTCATGTCGTGGGTGCGACGACGGTCGTCGCCGGTGTTCTTGCGCAAATCGAGGAATTCCTCAATGTCGATGTGCCAGGTCTCCAGATAGGCACAGACCGCGCCCTTGCGCTTGCCACCCTGGTTGACCGCGATCGCGGTGTCGTTGGCCACCTTGAGGAACGGCACCACGCCCTGGCTTTCGCCGTTGGTGCCCCTGATGTGGGCGCCGAGGCCGCGGACGCGGGTCCAGTCATTGCCGAGCCCGCCGGAATATTTTGCGAGCAGCGCGTTGTCCTTGACCGACTTGAAGATGCCGTCGAGATCGTCGGCGATCGTCGTCAGGAAGCACGACGACAATTGCGGCCGCAGCGTGCCGGAATTGAACAAAGTGGGCGTCGAGGCCATGAAGTCGAACGACGACAGCAGATCGTAAAACTCGATCGCGCGTGCCTCGCGGTCGATCTCGCGCACCGCCAGCCCCATGGCGACGCGCATGAAGAACGCCTGCGGCAGTTCGATGCGGTTACCACGCTCATGCAGGAAATAGCGATCGTACAGCGTCTGCAGGCCGAGGAATTGGAACGAAAGGTCACGCTCAGGCTTCAGCGCCGCGGCAAGTTTCGCCAGATCGAACCGCGCCAGATCGGGATCGAGCAGTTCCGCCTTGATGCCGGTCCTGATGTAGGCCGGAAAATAATCGCCGTAGCGAACGGCCATGTCGGCCTGCGACGCGCTTGTCGGCGCGCCCTCCACGAACGACAATACCTCGGTGCGCAGCTTGTCGAGCAGCAGCCGGGCGCTGACATAGGCGTAGTTCGGCTCCTGCTCCACCAGCGTACGCGCTGCCATGACAGAGGCCAGCGCCAGTTCGTCCTGGCTGATGCCGTCATAGAGATTGCGATGGGTTTCGCTCAGCACCGCCGCAGCAGCAACGCCTTCGAGGCCGGCGCAGGCTTCCTCGGCGATCAGCCCAAGGCGCGCGGTATCGAGCGGAACCTGTGTGCCGTTCGCCAGCTTGACCCGCAGCGCGGGCTCGCTCGAGGCCTGGACCGAATTCGCTGCTTCCTGCGCGGCGCGCTCGCGGGTGCGCTGCTCGCGATAGAGCACATAGGCGCGCGCGACCTTGTGGTGCTCGCTGCGCATCAGCGCCAGCTCGACCTGGTCCTGCACGTCCTCGATATGGAAGGTCCGGCCCTCACCGACGCGCCGCGTCAGGGCGCCAACGACGTCCGCCGTCAGTTGCTCGACGATCTCGTGCACGCGGCGGGAAGCGGCCGCGGTGTGGCCCTCGACCGCGAGGAAGGCTTTGGTCATCGCAACCGAGATCTTGCCGGCGTCGAATTTCGAAACCGCGCCGTTGCGGCGGATCACCTGCATCGGCAGCGCACCGTCCTGCGCATCAGGCGATTCGCTGCGCAACGCGAGGAACGAAACGGCTTTGGCTTCAAGGGAAACGAGTTGGGAAGTTGGCGACATCGGCAGACCCCGTGGTGTTGTTGGGGCCGGATGTCATGAGGCGACGCTGCATTGAATGCGCGGCGAAACGCCGGCATGGATCTGCAAGCGACCGCCGGGACACCCCGCCCGTGGACGTTCATTCGGTGTCGCGGCAGGTCTCCTGGCTCGCAGATCGGCGTCGTTCCCTGCCTTCCCAATGCGGATAGCGCATCAGTGGCTTAGCGTCGGAAACGACTCACTGCTTACAGTTGCGGGGGCAGCGCCGGATTTTCGCTGCAAGCGAGCGAGACACCGGCTTCCCTCTTAGCCACCAAGTCTTGTAACCGGGCGGACCGTGACGGCTACATCTGGTGCGATTTGGCGGAGGGTGTCAACGGGCCCGACGCTGTCCATCCAGAATATTTCGCCGCTTATCCAAAACCTGTGCGACGGCTGTGTGGAACTTCCATGAAATCCACGTGTGTTGACGCGCGCGCAAACTTGCCGGTAAGTGATCGCGTCGTGGTTCTTCGGGGAGCGTTTCTCCGAAGCTAAGAGGGAAGCCGGTGTAAAGCCGGAGCTGCCCCCGCAACTGTAAGCGGCGAGCCGCTGTCCAACAAAGTCACTGAGGCGCAAGCCTCGGGAAGGCCGGACAGCAGCATTGACCCGCGAGCCAGGAGACCTGCCTCGACGAAATACACGTCCACGGGCGGGGTGTCCCGGTGGTGCGGTTGCGACTCCGCGCGCCGTCACGCCTCGCAGAGTCCAGACGTGTCACTACGGCCTTTGCCCCCAACTTTTGGGGTTAAGCCAATGTCCACTACAACTCTCTCCTCACTTGCCGTTGCAACACTCGGCACGCCGCGGATCGGTCCGCGTCGTGAACTCAAGCTTGCGCTCGAAAGTTTCTGGTCCGGCACATCCAGCGAACAGGCGCTGATCGACACCGGTATCGGCCTGCGTGCCGCCAACTGGGCACGCCAGAAGAAGCTCGGCGTCACGATCATCCCGTCGAACGATTTCTCGTTCTACGATCAGGTGCTCGACACGTCAGTCATGGTCGGCGCGATCCCCGACATCTACGGCTGGACCGGCGGCAATGTTCCGCTTGCGACCTACTTTGCGATGGCGCGCGGCGCGGAAGGCGTCGAACACGATCACGCCTGCACCCATGCGCATCACGGCCACGGCGTGCCGGCGCAGGAAATGACCAAGTGGTTCGACACCAACTACCACTACATGGTGCCGGAACTGACGAACGACCAGCAATTCACCCTCGCCTCGCGCAAGCCGATCAAGGAATACGACGAAGCCAAAGCGCTCGGCTATCAGACCCGCCCGGTGCTGGTCGGCCCCGTCACCTTCCTGAAGCTCGCCAAGAGCAAGGATGCGAACTTCGACCCGCTGTCGTTGCTCGACCGGTTGCTGCCGGTCTATATCGAAGTACTGCGGGAGCTCGCCGCGCTCGGCGCAGAGTGGGTGCAGATCGACGAGCCCTGCCTGGTGCTCGATCTCGATCAAACGGCGCGGGACGCATTACACCGCGCCTATGCGGGAATTGCGAAAGAAGTCCCGCAGGTCAAGATCATGCTGGCAACCTATTTCGGCGGGCTCGGCGCCAACAGGGAGACCACATTCGCATTGCCGGTCGCAGGCCTGCATCTCGATCTCGTGCGCGCGT
>JAQSDT010000475.1 GCA_029946075.1 bacterium
CGATATGGAACGTGCCAACACAAAAAACACGGAAGGAAACACTCCCCATGGCGTATGAGACCATCAAGTACGAGGTCGACGAGCAGATTCTCACGATCACGCTGAACCGGCCCGACAAGCTCAACGCCTTCAACGGCACCATGCAGCAGGAGCTGATCGACGCGTTCGATGCCGCCGACAAGGACGACAATGTCCGCGCCATCATCGTGACCGGCGCGGGCCGTGGCTTCTGCGCCGGCGCCGATCTTTCCTCCGGCGCCAACACCTTCGACCGCGACGCCCGGCGGGGGCCGGTGAAGCGCCTCGCCGACGGCAAGGTCGACTACAGCGACCCGCAGGTGCGCGACGGCGGCGGCCAGGTGACGCTGCGGATCTTCAAGTGCCTCAAGCCGGTGATCGCCGCGGTCAACGGCCCGGCCGTCGGCATCGGCGTCACCATGCAGCTCGCGATGGATATCCGCATCGCCTCGGACGCCGCGCGGTTCGGCTTCGTGTTCTCCCAGCGCGGCATCGTGCCGGAGGCGGCCTCGAGCTGGTTCCTGCCGCGCATCGTCGGCATCGCCCAGGCGCTGGAGTGGTGTTACTCCGGCCGCGTCTTCCCGGCGCAGGAAGCCCTCGCCGGCCGTCTCGTCAGCAAGGTGGTGCCGCCGGACGAGTTGCTGCCGACCGCCCGTGCGCTGGCAAAGGAATTCGTCGCCAAGACCGCGCCGGTTTCGGTGGCGCTGATCCGCCAGATGATGTGGCGCATGATGGGCGCCGACGATCCGATGGAAGCGCACAAGGTCGACAGCCGCGGCATCTACGCCCGCGGCCGCTCCGATGACGTCAAGGAAGGCGTGGTGTCGTTCCTCGAAAAGCGTCCCGCACAGTTCAAGAACAAGGTGTCGAGCGACATGCCGGATTACTTCCCGTGGTGGACGGAACGCGATTATAAGTGAGCGCACCGCCCGCACCGTCCAACGCGACCGAAGACGGCGTCGTTCTGCTGCACGGCATCAGCAGGACGGCGCTATCGTTTCGCAAGATGCAGTTGGCGCTGGAACGCGCTGGTTTCACCACCCTCAACCTCGACTATCCGAGCCGCCGCAAGCCCCTGGAGGCGCTGGCGGAGGATCTCCATCCCGCCATTCAGGGCTTCGCCGATCACATCGACAGCCCCGTTCATTTCGTTGGGCATTCCATGGGCGGGCTGCTGGCCCGCGTCTACATTGAGAGGCATCGGCCCAGACGCCTCGGCCGCGTCGTGATGCTGGGCACGCCGAACGGCGGCAGCGAAATCGTCGACCGGCTGAAGCATTTCGGCGCCTACCGTGCCTTCTTCGGGCCCGCCGGGCAGCAGCTCGGCACCCAGCGGGACGATGCGATCAACGCGCTGCTTCCGCCGCCGGATTATCCCGTCGGCATCGTCGCCGGAAACCGCTCGATCGATCCGCTGGCCGGCGCGATGCTGCCGAAACCGCATGACGGCCGGGTATCGGTTGCAAACACCAAACTCGAGGGCATGGCGGATCACGTCGTCGTCCGCACCGCGCATCCGTGGCTGGTGCGAAACGGTGAGGCGATCGCGCACACGATCACGTTCCTGCAGGACGGAAAGTTTAACCACTCCGACGTCGTCACCCACGAAGGCAAAGGCGGGTGATCCAACAATCCAGAGCCGTAGGGTGGGCAAAGCGAAGCGTGCCCACCATATCGAGGCGCGCACGATGATTGATGGTGGGCACGTCGCTCACGCTCCTTTGCCCACCCTACGGCATCACCCTATCACCAGCGCCACACGCCCGATCGCCTTGCGGTCCAGCAACAGCCGCATCGCTTTGGCATAGTCTTCCAGCGGCAGGCGGTGCGAGATGTTCGGGCGCACCTTGCCTGCCTCCGCCCATTCCATCAGCTCCCTGATCCTGACTTCGCCGAGTGCGGGATTCTTCCGCACCGCTTCGCCGGCGCGAACACCGAGAACGCTGGCGCCCTTGATCAACAACAGATTGGTCTTGGCAAGACCGATGCCGCCGGTAAAACCGATGATGAGAAGCCGCGCACCCCAGTTGATGCAGCGCATCGAATTCTCGAACACCTCGCCGCCGACGGGATCGAACACGACGTCGGCGCCGCGCCCGTCGGTGATGCGCTTGACGGCATCGCGGAACGGTTCGCGGTCGTAACGAATGAGATGATCGGCACCGCGTCCCCTGGCGATCTCGAGCTTCTCGTCGCTGGACGCGGTCGCGATCACGGTGGCGCCGAGCATCTTGCCGATCTCGACCGCGGCAAGCCCGACGCCGCCGCCGGCGCCATGCACCAGCAGCACCTCGCCGGGCTGAAGCTGGCCGCGGTCGATCAGCGCGTGATAGGCGGTGCCGTGACCGGCAAGGAACGTCGCGCCTTCGGCGTAGTCGAAATTCGACGGCATCTTCACGATCTGCGATGGCACAGCGATCGCTTCGTCGGAATAGGCGCCATGCCGCATTTTCACGATCACGCGGTCGCCGACCGCAACCCCGTCAGCGCCGTTGACCTCGACGATATCGCCGGCGGCTTCCATGCCCGGCGTGAACGGCAGCGGCGGCTTGAGCTGGTATTGCCCCGCGGCCATCAGCACGTCGGGGAAATTCAGCCCGGCGGCACGGATCGCGACGCGCACCTGCCCCGGCGCCAGCGGCACAGCGGGAAATGTTTCGAGACTGAGACTCTCGGGCGGACCGAGTTCGCGGCAGACGACGGCTTTCGGCATCAGGCAGCCCGCGCCTTGACGCGCAGCAGCGCCTCGCGGATCAGCGGCATCCGGTCATTGCCGAAATACATGTCGGTCTTGTCGACAAAGATCGTCGGCGAGCCGAAGCCGCCGCGCGCCATGACTTCATCCGTGTTGGCCTTGAGCTGGTCCTTGATCGCCTGCTGGCCGATGCCTTCGAAGAATTTCACGTGGTCGATGCCGGCCTTCTTGCACACCTCCGTCAGCACCGAATCCTGCGAGATATCCTTGTCGCCGCCCCAGTAGGTCTCGAACACCACGGTGGCGAACGGCACCATGCGCTCACCAGATTCTTGCCCAAGCCAGATGCAACCGCGCATCGCCTTGACGCTGTTCACCGGGAACACCGTCGGCGGCATTTTGATCGCGAGCCCCGACGAACGCGCCCAGTCGGCAAGGTCCTTCTTCATGTAGCGCGCCTTCAGCGGCACCGGCGTCTCGCGCTGGGCATAGACGCTCGGATTCACGGTATTGAAGATGCCGCCGACCAGGATCGGCCGCCAGCTGATCTCGACGCCGAGCTCTTTCGCCAGCGGCTGGATGTTGTGAAAGGCGAGATAAGTCCAGGGACTGGAACAATCGAAGAAGAATTCGAGCATGGGTGTTTCCTTTTTAATCAGTGTTGTTTCTGTCGTCATTGCGAGCGAAGCGAAGCAATCCATCTAGTCGGACAGAAAGTATGGATTGCTTCGTCGCTTCGCTCCTCGCAATGACGGCGAGGATGTATTTATTTCCT
>JAQSDT010000476.1 GCA_029946075.1 bacterium
TGTCGCCGAGCTCGCAGGCAAAGTCGAGATATTGTTCGACCAGCACGATCGCCATGTTGCCGAGGCTGCGCAGGTAGGAAATCGCGCGGCCGATATCTTTGATGATCGACGGCTGGATGCCCTCGGTCGGCTCGTCCAGCAGCAACAGTTTTGGCCGCATCACCAGCGCGCGGCCGATGGCCAGCTGCTGCTGCTGGCCTCCGGAAAGGTCGCCGCCGCGCCGGCCGAGCATCGAGTTCAGCACCGGGAACAGCGAGAAAACATCGTCGGGAATGTTACGGTCGTCGCGCTTGAGCGGCCCGAAACCGGTCTTCAGATTCTCTTCCACCGTCAGCAGCGGAAAGATCTCGCGGCCCTGCGGCACGAAGCCGATGCCGGCCCGCGCCCGCTCATAGGGCTTGAGACCGGTGATATCGTTGCCGCCGAGCATGATCGAGCCGCCCGCGATCGGATATTGCCCGACCATGGCGCGCAGCAGCGAGGTCTTGCCGACGCCGTTGCGCCCGAGCACGCAGGTCACTTTGCCCGGCTCCGCCGACAGCGAGACGCCGCGCAGCGCCTGCGCCGCACCGTAGTAAAGGCTGATGTTGTCGACCTTCAGCATGATTCAGCGCCCCAGATACACTTCGATCACGCGTTCGTTCGACGAGACCTGATCGATGGTCCCTTCGGCCAGCACCGTGCCTTCGTGCAGGCACGTCACCTTGACGCCAAGTTCACGGACGAAGGTCATGTCGTGCTCGACGACCATGACCGTCTTTTCCTTGTTGATTTCCTTCAAGAGCTCTGCGGTCTGCTGCGTCTCGACGTCGGTCATCCCGGCCACGGGCTCATCGACCAGCAACAGCTTCGGATCCTGCGCCAGCAGCATGCCGATCTCGAGCCACTGCTTCTGGCCGTGCGACAGGCTGCCCGCGAGGCGATTGCGCGCGTCTGTCAGGCGAATGGTTTCCAGCACACGGTCGATCCGCTCGGATTCGTCGCGGCTGCCGCGCCAGAACAGCGTGCCCTTGACGCTGTGGTCGACGTTGAGCGCGAGCAACAGATTGTCCTCGATGCTCTGGCTCTCGAACACCGTCGGCTTCTGGAACTTGCGGCCGATGCCGAGTTCGGCAATCCGGGTTTCGTCGAGCCGGGTCAGATCGGTGATGCCGTCGAACAGCACCGTACCCTCGTCAGGCTTGGTCTTGCCGGTGATGATGTCCATCATCGTGGTCTTGCCGGCGCCGTTGGGGCCGATGATGGCGCGCATCTCGCCGGGCTCGAGCGTCAGCGACAGATTGTTGATGGCGTGAAAGCCGTCGAACGAGACATGCACGCCGTCGAGATAGAGCAGCGCGGAAGTCGTCCTTCCCTCCATGACACTCATGCGCCCTACTCCGCCGGTTTCGGTTCGCTGACGCCGTCTTCCAGCGCAGCACTCTCGTTATTGGCGGCCATCTGCTTCTCTTTCCGTCCCTCCCACCAGGCGTTGAAGGTGCCGATGATACCCTTCGGCAGCAGCAGCGTGACGAGGATGAACAGCGCGCCCAGCATGAACAGCCAGTACGGCGCCAAGGGTCCTGATGTGAAGACGGTCTTGGCGTAGTTGACGACGACGGCGCCGAGGGCCGCTCCGACCAGCGTGCCGCGGCCGCCGACAGCGACCCAGATCACCGCCTCGATCGAATTGCCCGGCGCGAATTCGCCGGGGTTGATGATCCCGACCTGCGGCACATAAAGCGCACCGGCGACGCCGGCCATGCAGGCCGATAGCGTGAACACGAACAGCTTGTAGGATTCGACGCGGTAGCCGAGAAAGCGGGTGCGCGACTCGGCGTCACGCACCGCGATCAGCACCTTGCCGAGCTTGGAGGTCACGACCGCGCGACAGATCAGAAAGGCGATGATCAGCGCCAGACAACTCAGCAGGAACAGCGCGGCACGGGTGCCGTCGGCCTGCACATTGAAGCCGAGGATGTCCTTGAAATCGGTCAGGCCGTTGTTGCCGCCAAAGCCGAAATCGTTGCGGAAGAACGCCAGCAGCAGCGCATAGGTCATCGCCTGCGTGATGATCGAAAGGTACACGCCGGTGACGCGCGAGCGGAACGCGAGCCAGCCGAAACAGAAGGCGAGCAGTCCGGGCACCACCAGCACCATCAATGCTGCGAACCAGAACATGTCGAAGCCGTACCAGTACCAGGGCAGCTCCGGATAGTTCAGGAACACCATGAAGTCGGGCAGGATCGGATTGCCGTAGACGCCGCGGCTGCCGATCTGGCGCATCAGGTACATGCCCATCGCGTAGCCGCCGAGCGCGAAGAACGCGCCGTGGCCGAGCGAGAGGATGCCGCAATAGCCCCAGATCAGGTCGATCGAGAGCGCGAGGATGGCGTAGCAGGCATATTTGCCGAACAGCGCGACCAGATAGGTCGGCACCTGGAACATCGATCCGGCCGGCAGCAGCAGGTTCGACAGCGGGATCAGCACGCCAAGTCCCGCGACGATCAGGATGAAGACGGAGGCACTGCGGTCCAGCGAACGGGTCAGGAAGTGCGGCGTCATGCTTCCACCGCCCTGCCCTTGAGGGCGAACAGGCCGCGCGGCCGCTTCTGGATGAACAGGATGATCAGCACCAGGATGGCGATCTTGCCGAGCACGGCGCCCGCGACCGGCTCAAGGAACTTGTTGGCGATGCCGAGCGTGAAGGCGCCGACCAGCGTGCCCCAGAGATTGCCGACGCCGCCAAACACGACGACCATGAAGCTGTCGATGATGTAGCTCTGGCCGAGGTTCGGGCTGACATTGTCGATCTGCGACAGCGCCACGCCGGCGATACCGGCAATCCCCGAGCCGAGGCCGAAGGTGAGTGCGTCGACGCGCGAGGTGGCGATGCCCATCGAGGCCGCCATGCGGCGGTTTTGCGTGACCGCGCGCATTTCGAGGCCGAGCGCGGTGTAGCGCAGCATCGCCAGCAGGATGGCGAACACCGCGAGCGTGAAACAGAGAATCCAGAGCCGGTTGTAGGTGATGGTGATCTGGCCAAGCTCGAACGCGCCGCTCATCCAGGACGGATTACCGACCTCGCGGTTGGTCGGGCCGAACATGGTGCGGACGGCCTGCTGCAGCACCAGCGACAGGCCCCAGGTCGCCAGCAGCGTCTCCAGCGGGCGGCCGTAGAGGAAGCGGATGATGCCGCGCTCGATCGCGACGCCGATGGCGCCGGCAACCAGAAACGCCAGCGGCACGGCGATCAGCAGCGAATAGTCGAACAAGGCGGGATAGCGGGTGCGGATCACTTCCTGCACCACGAAGGTGGTGTAGGCGCCTATCATCACCATTTCACCATGGGCCATGTTGATGACGCCCATGACGCCGAAGGTAATCGCAAGTCCGATCGCGGCGAGTAGCAGCACCGAGCCGAGCGACAGGCCGTACCAGGCATTCTGCACCATCGACCACATGGCAAGGTTGCTCTGGATCGAGGCGATCGCACTGGTCGC
>JAQSDT010000477.1 GCA_029946075.1 bacterium
GCTGGTCGGCGCGCTCAATCTGCCGATCATCAAATTCTCGGTCGACTGGTGGAACACGCTGCACCAGCCGGCATCGGTGATGCGGATGGGCGGCTCCTCGCTCGACCGCGCCTTCCTCGTTCCGCTGCTGGTGATGGCGATCGGATTTTCGCTGCTGTTCGTCACGCTGCATCTGGCGGCGATGCGCAACGAGATCCTGCGCCGCCGCGTGCGCAGCTTGCAGATGATGCAAGCCAGCCAGCAGGCGGCGTGAGGCGATGTCGCTCGGTCCCTACAGTTCCTTCATCGTGATCTCCTACGCGCTGGTCGGCGCGGTCGTGCTGCTGCTGATCGCGGGCATTGCGTTCGACTATCGCCGGCAGAAGGCACGCCTGCGCGAACTCGAGGCCAGCGGTGTAGTCCGCCGTTCCGGCCGCCAGGCGACCGAACTCTGATGAGCACATCAGGCGCACCGGACACCGCTCCCCGCAGCCGCCGCTGGCTGGTGCTGCTGCCGCTCGCCGGCTTCCTGGCGCTGGCCGCCCTGTTCCTGGTGCGGCTGCAGAGCGGCGATCCCTCGAAGATTCCGTCGGCCTTGATCGGCCGCCCGGCGCCGCAAACCACGCTCCCGGCGCTGGAAGGGCTGGTCCACAACGGCGCTGTCGTCCCCGGGCTCGATCCGGCCGTCTTCAAGGGCAAGGTTTCCGTCGTCAACGTCTGGGCGTCCTGGTGCGTGCCCTGCCACGACGAGGCGCCGATCCTGACCGCGCTGGCCCGCGACACGCGGCTGCAGATGGTCGGCATCAACTACAAGGATTCGCCCGACAACGCCCGCCGCTTCCTCGGCCGCTACGGCAACCCGTTCAGCGTCGTCGGCGTCGACGGCAACGGCCGCGGCTCGATCGAATGGGGCGTCTACGGCGTGCCCGAAACCTTCGTGGTCGGCCGCGACGGCACCATCGTCTACAAGCTGGTCGGCCCGGTGACGCCGGCCAACCTCGACAGCGTGCTCAAGGTCGCGATCGAGAAGGCGTTGAAGGCGGGGAGCTAACTCTCGCCGTCATTCCGGGGCTCGCGAAGCGGGAGCCCGGAATCCATCTGGCAGCACGATCGGTCTCGCGATGGATTCCGGGCCTGCGCCAAGAGGCGCATCCCGGAATGACGAGGCCAAATATTTTTCCGCTTTTATCTGCCGTTCATTTGGCAGCCATGGCGCCGCCACGAATTCAAAGCTAGATTCAGCGCGTTACTTAAACCGTCCTTGGAGGGACACCCATATGCGTCATTTCACGCTCGCTTCTCTTCTCGCTACCGCGCTGACCGTCGGCATGCTGACGGCGACCCCGTCGATGGCCCAGACCGCGCAGCCCGCCGCCAAGTCCGACAACAAGATGATGGCGCCCGCGCCGAAGGCTTCGGAATCGAAGATGGCGCCGGCGGCAGCGGCGGCACCGAAGGTGGAGTTGCTCGACATCAATTCGGCGACCGCCGAACAACTCGACGCGCTGCCCGGCATCGGCAAGGCCTATTCGGAAAAGATCATCAAGGGCCGCCCCTACAAGGGCAAGGACGACCTGGTGAGCAAGAACATCGTCCCGCAGAAGACCTATGACGGGATCAAGGACAAGATCATCGCGAAGCAGAAGAGCTGATCGCGCTCGATCCGATCCGAAGAACGCATCGGCGCGCAGCGCCGGTGCGTTTTTCCTTGGTCAGCCCTTTGTCACGTTCCCCGCATCCGCCTCGCTGGTTTCCAGCGTGGCCGGCTCCAGATGATAGCGCTTCGTCAGCGGCATCTGGGCGATCGCAAAAATCATCGTCAGCGGCGTTACGCCGAACACCTTGAAGTTCACCCAGAAATCCGTGCTCTGCGTGCGCCAGATCGCCTCGTTCAGGATCGCCATCGCGCAGAAGAACAGCGCCCAGCGCAGGGTGAGGATGCGCCAGCCCTGCGGCGTCAAATTGAACATCTGATCGAACATGATCGCGATGAAGGAGCGGCCGAACAACAGGCCGCCGCCGAGAATCGCGGCGAACAGGCCGTAAATGATGGTCGGCTTCATCTTGATGAAGGTCTCGTCATGCAGCACCAGCGTCAGCGTGCCGAACACGATGACGATGACGCCGGTCACGATGGCCATGATCGGGATGTGACGGACGACGACATAGGACGCGATCATCGCGACGATGATCGCGACCATGAAGGCGCCGGTCGCGACGAACAGGTTGAACTTGGCATTGGCGACAAAGAACACGATCAGCGGACCGAGCTCGGTCGCGAGCTTGAACAGCGGATGCGGCTGAGTCTTGTCCATCAGGTCTCTATCCCCGCTATCGCATTCGCAAAATCGCGCGCGGTGAACGGCGCGAGATCGTCGATGCCCTCGCCGACGCCGATGAAATGCACCGGCAGTTTGAACTTCTCCGCCAGCGCCACCAGGATGCCGCCGCGCGCGGTGCCGTCGAGCTTGGTCATGACCAGACCCGTGACGCCAGCGGTACGATGAAATGCCTCGACCTGCGACAGCGCATTTTGTCCCACCGTGGCATCGAGCACCAGCAGCACCGCATGCGGCGCCGATGCGTCGACCTTCTTGATAACGCGAACTACCTTTTCGAGCTCGTTCATCAGCTCGGCCTTGTTCTGCAGGCGGCCTGCGGTATCGACCAGCAGCACGTCGATGTTCTGTTCCTTCGCTGCGGTCAGCGCGGTGAAGGCAAGGCTCGCCGAGTCCGAACCCTGCGCGCCCGCGATGACAGGAGACCCGGTGCGCTCGCCCCAGACCTTGAGCTGTTCGATGGCTGCGGCGCGAAACGTATCGCCGGCCGCCATCATGATCTTGCGGCCTTCGGCGCTCAGTTTCGCGGCGAGCTTGCCGATGGTCGTCGTCTTGCCCGAGCCGTTGACGCCGACCACGAGGATGACGAACGGTTTTTGTGTCGCATCGATCTCCAGCGGCTTCGCCACCGGCGCCAGCACCTTCTCGACTTCGGCCGCGACCACCGACTTCACTTCGTCGGCCGAGATCGCCTTGTCGTAGCGGCCGGAGCCGACGGCGTCCGCGATCCGCACCGCGACCGCGGTGCCGAGATCGGCGCGCAGCAGCACATCCTCGATATCGTCGAGCATGGCGCGGTCGAGCTTGCGCTTGGTGACGAGGTCGGCAACGGCCGTGCCGAGCGAACTCGAGGTCCGCTTCAGGCCGCTCGAAAGCCGCCGCCACCAGCTCAGTTTGGGAGTTCCGGGAGTGGTATCGCTCATGTCGGGGACGTGTTAGCGGTTTCGCGCCATGAGCGGAAGTCACAACAAACCCATCGCTGTTCCCGGATTATCCTTCGAAAGGTCCGGGGCGTCATTCGACGTGCCCGGATTAACGGCAGACGAAATCCAGGCCCGCGTGCTCCACCGCGACGGGCTGATGCTGGTGATCGACAAGCCGGCCGGCCTGCCGGTGCATCGCGGCCCCAAGGGCGGCGCCAATCTGGAAACCTCGTTCGACGCC
>JAQSDT010000478.1 GCA_029946075.1 bacterium
CTTTGGACGCCGATTTGCAAAAGCGTCCTTGTTGAGCGTACTTATCAAATTCGACGAGTTTCTTGGCCTTGGAACGCCCGGACCATAAGGCGCGCCAGCACGGGGAGGTTTCGTGCAATTCCATCTCAACGGATTCGAACCCGGCGATCCCGAAATTTCAGATCCGGCGCAGCGGCATATTGCATCCGGGTCAGCCGGCGCCGTTCCGGGGGAGGTTGACGTCCTCATCGTCGGCTGCGGTCCGGCCGGGTTGACGCTGGCGGCCCAACTGGCGGCCTTTCCCGACATCAAGACCTGCATCGTCGAACAGAAACCGGGCCCGCTGCTGCGCGGCCAGGCGGACGGCGTTGCCTGCCGCACGATGGAGATGTTCGAGGCCTTTGGCTTCAGCGGGCGCGTGTTGAAGGAAGCCTGCTGGATCAACGAGACGACTTTCTGGAAACCGGCGCCCGCGCAGCCCGAAACCATCGTTCGCAGCGGGCGGGTGCAGGACACCGAGGACGGGCTGTCGGAATTTCCACATGTCGTTCTGAATCAGGCGCGGGTGCACGATTTCTATCTCGAAGTGATGCGCAAATCGCCGTCGCGGCTGGAGCCCTTCTATGGGCGGCGGTTGCTGGACCTGGAGATCGGCGACGGCGCCGATCCCCATCCCGTGACCGCGAGATTCGAGCGCGTCGATTCCGGGCACGAGGGGCAGACCGAGACGGTCAGGGCGCGCTACGCGGTCGGGTGCGACGGGGCGCGCAGCACGGTGCGCAGGAGCATCGGGCGCACGTTGCACGGCGACTCCGCCAACCACGCCTGGGGCGTGATGGACGTGCTGGCGGTCACCGATTTTCCGGACGTCCGCTTCAAGTCGCTGGTCCAGTCTGCCCGTCACGGCAGCGCACTCATCATTCCGCGCGAAGGCGGCTACCTGTTCCGGCTCTATCTCGAGCTCGACAAGCTCGACGCCGGCGAGCGGGTTTCTAACCGCAACATCACGTCCGATGATCTGGTCGCGGCGGCGCAGCGCATCTTCAAACCCTATTCGTTCGACGTGAAGGAAATCCCGTGGTGGTCGGTCTACGAGATCGGCCAGCGGCTTTGCGACAAGTTCGACGACGTGCCGGAAGCTGACGTCGCGACGCGCCTGCCGCATGTCTTCATCGCCGGCGACGCCTGTCACACCCACAGCCCTAAAGCGGGGCAGGGCATGAACGTGTCGATGCAGGACGGCTTCAATCTCGGATGGAAGCTGGCGTCGGTACTGCGCAGGCGAAGCCCGCCGAGCCTGCTGCACAGCTATTCGGCGGAACGCCAGGCGATTGCGAAGGAGCTCATCGACTTCGACCGCGAATGGGCCGCCGTGCTGGCCTCGAGCCAGGGGTTCGATGCGGCCGAGACCCAGCGTTATTTCGTGCAGCACGGGCGCTACACCGCAGGAACCGCGGCGCGTTACCGCCCCTCGATTCTCACCGGCGAAGCGACCCACCAGCATCTGGCCGAGGGATTTGCGATCGGCATGCGCTTTCATTCGGCGCCGGTCGTCCGCCTGGCCGATGCCAGGCCGGTTCACCTCGGCCATACCGTCAAGGCGGATGGCCGCTGGCGAATCTTCGCCTTTGCCGGGGCGGAGGATCCCGCTTCGCCCAATTCGGGCATCCGGGCCCTGTGCGACTTCCTTGGCGGGGCGCAAAACTCTCCGGTGCGGAAATACACCCCTGACGGCGCCGACATCGACTCCGTGATCGACGTCCGTGCGATCTTCCAGCAGCACCATCACGCGCTCGCCATCGAGGCCATGCCGTCCTTCCTGCTACCGCAGAAGGGGTGTTACCGACTTCACGACTACGAAAAGATGTTCTGCGCCGACCGGACGGGCGACCGCGACATCTTCGCGATGCGTGGCATCGATCGCAAGGCGGGGTGCATGGTGGTGGTACGGCCCGACCAGTACGTGGCGCAGGTTCTGCCGCTCGATGGTTACGCGCCGCTGGCCGCGTTCTTCGACGGCTTCATGATCCGATCGAACTGAAACGCCGCCCCGGAATCGAAGAAGCCCCCGGGGGGCATCCCGGGGGCTTCGAACCAGAGCAACCTGGCAATGAAATGGGGTCTACGGCGTACGGTCGGCGGTCACCAGACGCGCTTCACGCACCACCGACTTGGTGCCGGAGGCGCGCAGGCACGAAGCTTCGAAATTCGGCCATGCCTGCTGCGAGCAATCCTTGCCGACGGTGCGGATGTCGAGGCGGTCGGCCTTGGCGAGGGCCTGCGGCACGCTGGCTTCGACCTGGGGGGCAAAGCCGGGCAATACGGTCAACGCGGCGGCAAAAAAGGCGGCGGCGGAGATTGCGGTGAAAGCCTTGATCATGACGGTCCCCTGTCATGGGCCTTGCGGCCCGTCGTTTCGTTGGATGAAGTTCTAGCGGCCGCAAGTTTCCGGGCGTCTTCGCCGAACCCGAAAATGGTTTCTTCCGGGCCGGGAATTGTTTCGTCGGCCGCTCGGCGACGAAACATTGCCCGCTCGCGAGGAAGACGTTCTCACCCCCGAACGGGTTCATTGGCCGGGCCGAAATAAATGCCCGGCCGGGCAGGGAACCAGGTCCAGCCAAGGCTGGCTTGCCCGGCAGCGCATGGCGGGGTAGACGGGGCCCATGCCCCGTATCGCGATTTACCCCGGATCCTTCGACCCCGTTACCAACGGCCATCTGGACGTGGTCCAGAACGCCGTCGGCCTCTGCGACCGCCTGATCGTCGCCATTGGCGTCCATCCCGGCAAAAAGCCGCTGTTTTCGACGGAAGAGCGCCTGCAAATGGTCACGGCGGTGTTTGCCCCGATCGCGGCCAAGGCCGGCTGCGGGTTCGATGCCACCACCTATGACAATCTGACGGTCACCGCGGCCCAAAAGGCCGGCGCCACCATCATGATCCGCGGCCTGCGCGACGGCACCGACCTCGACTACGAGATGCAGATTTCGGGCATGAACGAGACCATGGCCCCCGAGGTTAAAACGGTGTTCCTGCCGGCCTCGGTCGCGGTCCGCCCGATCACCGCCACACTGGTCCGCCAAATCGCCGCCATGGGCGGTGACGTTTCCGCGTTCGCGCCGGCCTCGGTCGTTGCCAGCCTGAAGACCAAATTCGCGGGCTGATTGCCGGCCCGCGGCATCAATCGAATCCTTAAGCTTCACTTTGACCGGAGTTTTCATGATCCGAATTCTTGCCGTTCTCGCCGCGCTGTTCTGCGTCGCCCCCGCCACCGCCCAGCCGCTGCCGGCCAATCTCGACAAGGCCAATGCGATCGTGATCGACACCACCAAGGGCCGCATCGTGATCAAGCTGCGGGCCGATATCGCGCCCCAGCATGCCGAGCGCATCAAGCAGCTCTCCCGCGAAGGCTATTACAACAACGTGCCGTTCCACCGCGTGATGGACGGCTTCATGGCGCAGACCGGCGACGGCCAGAATTTCAACGGCACCGGCGGTTCGAAATA
>JAQSDT010000479.1 GCA_029946075.1 bacterium
ACACGCAGGGGCTCGATGAATTCGATTTCGCCGCCGGCCCACATCCGGCGCGGCAGCGGCACCGGCGGCAGGAAGCCGCCGCGGGTCGGGTGGCCGTCGGGGCCGAGCATCGACATCGGAAACACCGGTTGGGCCAGGCACCAGTGCACCGTCCATGGCGCGGCATCGCCGGTCTTCGGCTCACCGATGTCCTGGAACAGCGTGGCGCGCAGGCCCTTTACCAGTTGCGCGGTGACGGTGTCGGTCGCCTCGGTGTCGCGGCCGATCCATTGCCGCAAGTGATCGAGATCGAGTTTTTCAGCCGACGCGGTCATGACTTCTGGCTCCGCGCACGGGTGGATTTGGGCAGTTCGACGTGGTCGCCGATGGCGGGCACCGGGCCATAGTGCCTGTTCTCGCCGACGAAGATCGCGGCGGGCGCGGCGTAGCTCACCTTGCCCTTGGGCGTATCGACCTCGATGCGCCGCAGATGCGGATGCACGGCAAGATCGGCCATGGTGTTGACTTCGGCGAACGCAATGTCGGCCTCATCGAGGCGCCTCAGCAATTCGACGCGATCCATCGACGCAAAACTGTCGGCCACCGTCTGGTCGGTGAGCGCGCGGTTGCGCACGCGCTCGACCATGTTGGCGAACCGCGGATCGCTCGGCAGATCGGGCTGACCGAGCACCTCGGCGCAAAGCTTCTTCCACTCGCGCTCGCTCTGGATCGAGATCAAGATGCCCTTGCCATCCTTCGAATTGAACACGCCGTAGGGTGCGATCGAGGGATGCGCCAGCGCCATCCGCTTCGGCGGGTTGCCGGCTTCCGAATTGATCAGCGGCACCGCCATCCAGTCGGCCATCACATCGAACATCGAGATGCGGATATCGGCGCCCTTGCCGGTACGCCCGCGCGCGATCAACGCTTCGAGGATCGAGGCGTGCGCGGTGGCGCCGGTGGCGATATCGACGACGGAAATGCCGACCCGCGACGGGCCTTCGGGGCCGCCCGTGATCGAGGCGAGGCCGCTTTCGGCCTGGATCAGCAGGTCGTAGGCCTTGCGCTCGGCGTAGGGGCCATCGTCGCCGTAGCCGGAGATGGTACAGCAGATCAGCGCCGGGTAATCCTTGCGCAGCCGCTCCAGCGAAAAGCCGAGCTTGTCCATCGAGCCGGGCTTGAGATTTTGCAGCAGCACGTCGGCGCTGGCGATCAGTTCTTCCAGCGCGGCGCGGCCTTCCTTGGTCGCGAGATCGATCACCACGGAATTCTTGCCGCGGTTGAGCCAGACGAAATAGCTGCTCTGTCCCTTGGCGGCAGCGTCATAGCCGCGGGCGAAATCGCCCTCGGGGCGTTCGACCTTGACGACATGCGCGCCGGCATCCGCGAGGCGCGAACTGCAGAACGGGGCCGCGACCGCCTGTTCGACGGAGACGACGATCAATCCTTCCAATGGCAGCATGGTTTCCTCACTCAGTAGGAGCGGGGCAGGCCGAGCACGTGCTCGGCGACGTAGGACAGGATCAAATTGGTCGAGATCGGCGCGACCTGGTAGAGCCGCGTCTCGCGGAATTTGCGCTCGACGTCGTACTCCTCGGCGAATCCGAAGCCGCCATGCGTCTGCACGCAGGCGTTCGCCGCGTCCCACGAGGCATCCGCCGCCAGCATCTTGGCCATGTTGGCCTCGGCGCCGCAATCCAGACCCGCCTCGTATTTGCGCGTCGCTTCCTTGACCATCAATTCGGCCGCACGCATCTGCGCGTAGGCTTTCGCGATCGGAAACTGGATCCCTTGGTTCTGGCCGATCGGCCGGCCGAACACGGCGCGTTCCTTGGCGTAGGCGGTAGCCTTGGCTGTGAACCATTTGGCGTCGCCGATGCATTCGGCGGCAATCAGAATGCGCTCGGCATTCATGCCGGAAAGAATGTAGCGAAAGCCCTTGCCCTCTTCGCCGATCAGATTTTCGGCGGGCACCTTCATATCGGTGAAGAACACTTCCGTGGTGGCGTGGTTCATCATGGTGCGGATCGGGCGGATCTCCAGACCCTTGCCTTTTGCCTCGCGCATGTCGACGATGAACACAGAGAGTCCATCGGTGCGCTTCTTGGCCTGCTCCTTCGGTGTGGTGCGAGCGAGCAGCACCATCAGGTCGGAATGTTCGGCGCGGCTGGTCCAGATCTTCTGGCCGTTGACGATGTAATGGTCGCCGTCGCGCCTGGCGACGGTCTTCAGCGAGGAGGTATCGGTGCCGCTGGTCGGTTCGGTGACGCCGAACGCCTGCAGCCGCAATTTGCCGCTGGCGATGCCGGGCAGATACTTCGCCTTCTGCGCATCGTTGCCATGCCGCAGTACGGTGCCCATCGTGTACATCTGGGCGTGGCAACCGCCGCCGTTGCAGCCCGCGCGCTGGATCTCCTCCAGGATCGCCGCCGCGGCCGACAGCTTCAGGCCGGAGCCGCCATATTCCTCGGGGATCAGCACCGAGAGGTAACCGGCTTCGGTCAGCGCATCGACGAACTCCTTCGGATACGCCATCTGGCGGTCCAGCTTGCGCCAGTACTCGCCCGGGAACTGGGCGCAGAGCTTGGCGACGGCGTCGCGAATGTCGTGGAATTCGTCTTGTTGTTCTTGTGCGGTCATGGGGTTTTCTGGCTGTCGATGCGGGTTGATGTCAATTGCTGATGGCGGGGCGTTGTGAAACCGCGGCCACCTCCCTATGCTGAATTGTTATAGCGTATGAACCTGCATTCGAAGAATGGCAAGAGATGGACCTCCGTCAGCTCAGGACCTTCAGTTGCGTGGCCGAGCTCGGCAGTCTCAGCAAGGCCTCCGACACGCTGCGGGTGGCGCAGCCGGCGCTGAGCCGGCAGATCAAGCTGCTGGAGCACGAATTGCGGGCAGAGCTGTTCACGCGCAACGGCCGCGGCATGGTGCTGACCGACGCCGGCCGGCTTCTGCTGGCGAGGACGACGGGCATCGTGCGGCAACTCGATCAGGTGCGCGACGAAATCCAGTCCGCGGGCGGGCCGCCCTCGGGCCGAGTGGTGCTGGGATTGGTGCCGACCGTCAGCTGCGTCCTTTCGGCGCGGCTGGCGCGGCGCACCGTCGACACCTATCCGGGCATCTCGCTCTGCATCGTCGAGAGCTACAGCGGGCACCTGACGGAATGGTTGCACCGCGGCGGGATGGATCTCGCCGTCATCTACGGCCCGTCCAGCGATCTGCATCTGTCCGTGCAAAGCCTCGGCCGCGACACCATCGTCGCTGCAGGCCCGCGCGGCTGCGGGCTCGCGCAGAAGAAGCAGGTCGATATCGGCTGGCTGCTGAAACAGACGCTGGTGCTGCCCAGTCATTCGCACGGGCTCCGGGCGCTGATCGAGCAGGCGGCGGCCAAGAAGAAGATCAAGCTCGACGTCAAGCTGGAAGCGGATTCGTTTCGGGTGCTGACCAGCCTGGTCGAGGAGGGGCTCGGATATTCGCTGCTGCCGCCGTCC
>JAQSDT010000480.1 GCA_029946075.1 bacterium
GGATTTTCGTCTTCGCGGATGGACAATCCGCACGGCATGCCGTCGACGAGCCAGCTTCCCAGCACCGGATACTGTCCCGAGAAATTTCCGAGACTGGCCAGTTGCTGACGTATGAAGCCCTCGCTGCCATAAGGGCCGGGCTGTTCGTCGAAGACTTCGCCCGATGTCACGAGCGCGACGTTGGCGCCTTCGCGGGAATACAGCGGCTTGCGCACATAGGACGATCCGAGGTCGCGGGCCGCAGGATCTTCGTCGAAATACGCGGCCAGCAGGTTCGGATGATTGGGGAACATCGACCACAACAGCGGCAGGATTCCCTTGTTTGAGAGGATCGCCTTCCATGGCGGTTCGATCCATCGCGTGGAGGCTCCTTTCAATTTGGCGCCAAACGCCTCGCGCATCATCCATTCCCAGGGATAAAGCTTGAATGCGAGATCGATGTTTCGATCGTCCATGTCGACGAAACTGCCATCGTCCCGCGATCCGATCTGCTCGATATCGATCGTGGTGGTGGTCAGACTCGCCTGACGGGCGGTGTCTTCAAGATATGATACCGTTCCGGCATCCTCCTCGCTGGCCATGACGGCTGTGAGATGAAGGTGCTGGCCCTTTCCAATCTTCTTCCACGCACCTATCAGGTTCTCGTGCAGCGAGTTGTACTGGTCGGCCCGCGCCGGAATGATTTGCCGTTCGATGGCCTGCTCCAGCCACGTCCATTGAAACACCGCAGCCTCGAACAAAGAGGTGGGCGTATCGGCATTGTATTCGAGCAGCTTCGCCGTCCCCTTGCCGTCGAATGCGAAGTCCATGCGGCCATAGAGACTCGGATCGCCGCGCTTCCAGCTCGCGGCGATGTAGGTCCAGTACGCTTCAGGAATCTTGAGCAGGCGAAGATAGCGGTCGTCGTCAACGGCGCGGCTGACGAGTTCGCGGCACACCGCCTCAAGCTCCGCAGTCGGCCCCTCGATACCGCGTTCGATTTCCTCGAGCGAAAAAGCATAATAGGCGCGCTCATCCCAGTAGCGCTCGCCTGCAAGCGTATGAAACGTGAAGCCCATCGCCATGGCTGTCGCCTGCCAGTCGTCGCGCTCGGGACAGACGATGCGCCGCATGGCCGGACTCAGCCGCCGCCGGAAAAGTGCGACGTGAAGGAATGGGCGAACGAGCCAAAGCCGCCGCGCGTAGTGGAATGGCTGCCGCCGTCGACCACGCTCGCGTTGCTCGAAGAAGAGCTGTTGCCGAGCAGGCCCTGACTGGATGAGGAGGAGCCGCCCGACGAACGATAGCTGCCACCCGAGGAGGATGACCCGCTCCGGCGTGCGCACTCGGTGGCTTGCGGCGTACCCATCGACGAGATGGCCGGACGGTCAGTCGAGCAGTTTTCTCTCGGCATCATCGAATAGGCGGTGCCGCCGACTGCGGTGGTCCCCATCAGCAGAAGTACAACCTGACTGGAGCGTTTCATGGGCGACGCGTCCTCAATAGGTCATCGAGGCGGCGTTGAGGGCGCCAGCGGCGAGCGAAGCTGCGCCGAGCCAGATGGCGGGGGCGATCTCCCCCTTGGCGATCCTGTTCGATAGATCAGGCACCGGTATCCGCACCACGAAATAGACGATGATCTGTACGATCAGCGCAATCACGCTCCAGATCAGGCAGTCGAAGACATTGGCGGCGTGGGTGATGGCGCTGATGACGGGCAGCACGAAGCCGAGCAGGCTGAAACCGAGTGAAATCGCTGCGCCCGGGACGTTTTCCCGGATCAGCTTGAATTCGTCATGGGGTGTGACGCGGGTATAGACGAAGAGAAACAGGATGACGGCGACAAGGCCGGTGCAGAAATAGACGATGAAAGCCGGCAAACCGGCGAGCGACTGCAAGATCATCTTGTTGCCCCTGACCTGGATGGTCCCTTCGGGATCGTACCTGCGCGGTATCATCCATCAAACGTTTGTCACCGCAAGGCAGCGCGAGGTTCGGTCACCGGACAAACAAAAACCCCGCCATTTGCGGCGGGGTTCAGTCTGGGAGGAGGGGGCCATACAGGCCCCGGTACAACCCGTGTTACGCTGGAATGCGAACTTCGTCGTCGTGCGGCTCGCGCAGCACATAGCCGCGGCCCCAGACGGTCTCGATGAAGTTCCGGCCTTCCGAAGCATTCGCAAGCTTCTTGCGCAGCTTGCAGATGAAGACGTCGATGATCTTGAGTTCTGGCTCGTCCATGCCGCCGTAGAGATGATTGAGGAACATCTCCTTGGTGAGGGTGGTGCCCTTGCGGAGCGAGAGCAGCTCCAGCATCTGGTATTCCTTGCCCGTGAGATGCACGCGCTGGCCGCCGACTTCGACGGTCTTGGTGTCGAGATTGACCACCAGATCGCCGGTCTGGATGACCGACTGGGCGTGACCCTTGGAACGGCGGACGATCGCATGAATGCGTGCGACCAGTTCGTCCTTGTGGAAGGGCTTGGTCATGTAGTCGTCGGCGCCGACGCCTAGACCCTTGACCTTGTCCTCGATGCCGGCGAGGCCGGAGAGGATCAGAATGGGTGTCTTGATCTTGGAGACACGCAACTGCTTGAGAACATCATAACCGGACATGTCCGGCAGGTTCAGGTCGAGCAGAATGATGTCGTAATCATAAAGCTTTCCGAGATCGATGCCCTCTTCTCCGAGATCCGTCGTATAGACGTTAAAGCTCTCGGATTTGAGCATCAGCTCGATCGACTGCGCAGTGGCGCTGTCATCTTCTATCAGCAATACGCGCATGCCAGTCCCCTATAGTCGCCGCTCCGGGCGTCAGGCCGGCCGCCTACTTGCGGCACTGGAAACGCCTTTGAACAACTGATTCGGATCCTGACGACATATGGTTAACAAATGCTGATTCGTGTCTGCAAGCTCTATCGTGCAATTTTTGTCGAATCGCACTAAGATATTGCGGTCAAGCAGCTTTTCGTGCCCGTGCCGTTCAAGTTCCACATTAAGAGCCGGGCCTAACCGACTCCTGCGACTCGCACCTTCGTTCTGAAGGTCAAGCGCTCTCAGTCATCAAAGACAGTGACGCAATGATTAACGATGCGGGTAAACACAGGGTTAAGGGGATGCCGCGAAATCGCGGAAACTTAAGGTTTTCGCAATGAAGGCCCTCGCGGAACAGATCTCCGACATCGATGGCGTCAATATTTATGGCCGAGTGGTCGGTGTGCGCGGGCTCATGGTGGAGATCGCCGGGCCGATTCATGCGATGTCGGTCGGCGCGCGCATCGTGGTCGAGACCGGTACCAACCGTTTCATCCCCTGCGAGGTGATCGGCTTCACCGGCAATAACGCGGTGGTGATGCCGTTCGCGGGCCTAGAGGGTGTGCGGCGCGGCTGTCGTGCGGTGATCGCCAATGCCGCGAGCCAGGTGCGCCCGTCGGCGGCGTGGCTCGGCCGCGTGATCAATGCGATGGGTGAGCCGATCGAT
>JAQSDT010000481.1 GCA_029946075.1 bacterium
TCGGCCCGGGCGGCGAATTCGCTTTCGTCGGAATTGCCATGGCGACGACGCTCGGCCTGATCGATGCGAAGATGTCGAGCTTCACGGTCGCGCTGACGTCGCTGACCATGATCCTCATTCCCGCGTTATCGCTTCTCGCGCGGCGTCTGGCGCCGATGATGCGCGACGACAAGCCGCTCGATCCCGAACTGGCGGTGGAGCCGCGCGGTGGCAGCGGCCATGCCATCGTCGTCGGGCACGGCCGGGTCGGCCAGGTCGTCTGCGAGATGCTCGATCGTCACCATTTCAGGTATGTCGCCGTCGATAACGACGCCGCGGCCGTGCCCGAGCAGCGACGGCAGGGGCGCACCGTGTTTTACGGCGACGCAACCAATCCGGAATTTCTGAAGAGCTGCGGTCTGATGGACGCCGCCGCCGTTATCGTCACGATCGGCGAAGCCAAGGGCATCGACGAAATCGTCGCCCAGGTTCGTGCGCTCAGGCCGGATATGCCGGTGGTGTCACGCGCCCGCGATGCCGACCATGCGCGACATCTCTATCAGATCGGCGTCACCGACGCCGTACCCGAGACCATCGAGGCCAGCCTGCTTTTGTCGGAAGCCGCCTTGATCGGCCTCGGCGTGGCGATGGGCCTGGTCGTCGCCTCGATCCATGAGAAGCGCGATGAATTCCGGCACGAATTGCAGCAGGCGGCAGGCAAGGCAAAGCCGACGTCGGGCGAGATTGCCGGCAAGAGCGACCAAACGCAGCGCTAGCGCGCCTTGCTCCAGTCCGGGCGAATTTCCCCGGAGACGCCTTCGAACGCACCATCGACCAGTTCCGCCACCAGCAGGCGCGCGTAATCGACCGGGCCCGGCATCGTTGCGCGCCCCTTCGGCACCGGCTTGAAGCCGACGCGGCGGTAATAAGGCTCGTCGCCGACCAGAATGACGAGGCGATGGCCCTTGGCCTTTGCATCCGCCAGCGAGCGGTCGAGCAGCATGCGTCCGACCCCGCGGCTGCGGAACGGCGGCTCGACCGTCAACGGCCCGAGCATCAGGGCCGGGGTATCGCCGATGCATACCGGCAACTGCCGCACCGAACCTACCAGCAGCGTGCCGATCCGCGCCGTGAATGACAGATCGAGCAGGTGGTCGACATGCTCGCGCAGGCGGTAGGCACTGAGTGCGAAACGGCCGGGTCCGAACGTGCGTTCGTGCAGGCGTTCGATCGCCTGCGCATCTTTCGGGGTTTCGGCCAGGATGTTGACGTCTAGTTCGCTCATGATGGGCGCGGGATAGCATCTGGCGGCGGCGCGGTCCATTGCCGGCGGCACCAAATCCGGTCCCGCCTCAATCCTTCCTGATGGCCGGCTGCGACAGATAGGCCAGCAACTTCATTTCGCGGCGGCCGCGCGTCACCGTGTCCAGCACCAGCCCCGACGATATCGACAACGCCGCCACGATCATCATGCCCATCGAAAGGACGGCCGTGGGCAACCGTGGCACGATGCCTTCTTCGAGGTAGGTGATGATGACGGGGATCGCGAGGCCGATCGAGATCAGCATCAGGAACACGCCGATGACGGTGAAGAACCGCAGCGGCTTTTCCGACCGGTACAGTTTCAGGATGGTGCCGAGAATCCGGAAACCGTCGCGCCAGGTGTTGAGCTTGCTGAACGAGCCTTCGGGCCGCGCATAATACGGCGTCTCGATCTCCGTCACCGGCAGCGCCAGCTCCAGTGCGTGCACGGAGAGTTCGGTTTCGATCTCGAAACCATCCGACAGCACCGGGAAGGATTTGACGAAGCGGCGCGAGAACACCCGGTAGCCGGAAAGGATGTCCTTGAAGGCCTGACCGAACACCGCCGAGAGGAAACTCGTCAGCATCCAGTTGCCGGTGCGATGGCCGGGCCGATACGCCGCCACCGACTGATCGACGCGAAATCCCACGACCATGTCGAGATGCTCGTTGACCAGCGCGTCAATCATGCGCGGCGCGCTCGGCGCGTCGTAGGTCGCATCGCCGTCGACCAGCACGTAGATGTCGGCGTCGATATCGGCGAACATGCGGCGCACCACGTGACCCTTGCCCTGTCGGCGCTCGCTGCGCACCTCGGCGCCGGCGGCGCGTGCGATCTCGACGGTGCGGTCGCGGGAATTGTTGTCGTAGACGAAGATCGCAGCTGTCGGCAGCGCCTTGCGGAAATCGGCGACCACGGTCGCGACGGCGGCTTCCTCGTTGTAGCACGGCACCAGAACGGCGATCCGCAACGCTGATGTCGTCATCGCCGGCTCACCGAATCAGGTTTGTCCATGGAGCAAATATACCGCAGTCAGGCTCTGGCCGGTCGAGAGAAGGCCGCGCCGTCCGCAGGACGCCCGTCCCGCAGGCCGAGCGTCGCGAACAGCAATGTCCACAGCGAAAGCATGTCGATCGGAATGATATAATATGGCGTAAAGATCGGGTGGGTCATGAAGAAAATCAGGTTCACGACCAGGTTGGCGCCGACCAGAAGCGCGGCCTGCCGGGCCGCCGTCCGGCCGGTCCGCAGCAGCCAGACGGTCCAGAGGGCCGATATCGCCAGCAGGGTAAACTGCACGTCAACGAGATAGCTCAACAGCACGCCGAAATTAAGTTCGGGCGGCACGGCATCGACGCCGCCATAGGTCGTCGTCAACGGACTTCCCGCATTGATCGCATTGGCGATCAACGTCGGCACCATCCCGAGCAGCAGCGCCGCACCGAATGCGAGCCCTTGCAGGAAGGTTTCACGGTTCCGCGCCAGCAGGAACGCGCCGGCGAGATAGAGGCAATAGCCTGCCGCGAGGAACAGGTTCGGCAGCCTGAAATTCACGGAGATGCCGATCAAGAGACCGATGGCGGCGGCAAGCAGCACGGCGTGGCGCGGCCGCCCGGCGAGCAGCCTTGCGGTCACGAAGCCAGCGACCGCGCAGACGATCATGGTCGGCGGCACCGAATAGCTCGCCTTGTTCGGATTGATCATCAGATACAGCGCCGCGAATCCGAACACCGCCGACAGCGCGAGCGAAGCCGGATCGCGCGCGCGGGCGAGCGCCAGCAGCGCAAAGGCGAGGACCACGAGGTTCGACAGCACATACAGCGGGATCACCTGGAATCCCGCGGGAAACATCGCCAGCGCGAAGCCGGTGCCCGGCGGATATTGCAGCACGTATTTATCCGCCGCCGCAATGTGGGTGTGGCAGGGCACGCGCGCGGCGTTATTCCATTCGGCAAAGCCGATCGCCTTCAATTTCTCCTTGAGATAATTGTCGTCGTCGAAAGCGATATTGGTGTCGATGCCGCGCAGGCCGAACCGTTCGAACAGATGCGCCTGCCGCAGATAGCAGATATCGTCATAGACCCCGCGGCTCTCGCTCCATTTCGAGATGGTCCAGACATTGCTGGCCAGCACGGCGAGGAAGCCGATGCCGCACAGGATCTTGAATAGTT
>JAQSDT010000482.1 GCA_029946075.1 bacterium
TTCGAACGCTCGATCGACGTTCTGGTCAGCCGCATCCGCCGCAAGATCGAGCCGGATCCGCAGGATGCGAGCATGATCAAGACGGTGCGTTCCGGCGGCTACATGTTCACGCCGAAAGTCGAAGCGATCGCTTCCGCCGGCCACTGACCATGAAGCTGATCGGCTTCCTGAACCTGAAGCGCATCAGCGGACAGATCGCAGCTCTGGTGATCGCCTCGATCGTCGCGCTGCATCTGATCATCACCGCAAGCTTTCTGTTCAACCGCCCTGAGCCGCCGGATGCCGCGCATGACCGCGGCCATGCGCAGCTCGCGACCGCGATCCAGTTGCTCGGCGCAGCGCCCGCCTCCGACCGGCCGCGGCTGTCGGGCGATATCGCCAGGGCGTTTCCGCAATTCGGCATAGAAGCCCTTGCATCGCGGCCGGCCGGCGCGCCCGAGGGCGGCAATCTGCACGGCCTGCAGCGCCGTCTCGGCGAGACCTATCGCCCGTTCATGCTGCCGCCGGATGGCGCAGCGCAACGACTCGGCATCGTGCTTCCCGACGGCGCGATGGTCTCGGCGCGGCTGCTGCCGGACCAGCGGTCACGGCCGCCCTTCATGGGCAGCCCGTGGATGATGACGATGCTGTTCGCCGTCATCAGCGTCACGCTGCTCGGCCTGTGGGCCGCACGCGCGCTGGCGGCGCCGCTGTCGTCGTTTGCGAAAGCTGCCGAGAATTTCAGCCTCAACGGCGCGGCGGCGCCGCTGCCCGAGCGCGGGCCGGAGGAAATCCGCTCGGTCGCCAGAGCGCTGAACCGGATGCGCGAGCGCATAACCGGCCTGATCGACGACCGCACCAAAATGCTTGCCGCCATCAGCCACGATCTGCGCACGCCGATCACGCGGATGCGGCTGCGCTCGGAGTTCATCGAAGACGAGGCCCATCGCGGCCGCATGCTCGCCGATCTCGACCAGATGCGGACGATGCTGGAATCCGTGCTGTCGTTCCTGCGCAACGACCGCCGGCTGGAAGCGATGACGCTGGTCGATATCGCAAGCTCGCTGCAGCTCGTCACCGACCAGTTTTGCGATATGGGGCACAAGCTGTTTTATGACGGGCCCGCACACGCAATGGCGACCGTACGCCCCGACGACCTGCACCGCAGCGTCACCAACCTCGTCGAGAACGCGGTCCGCTTCGGCGCGGAGGCGACGATCCGCCTTCGCATGTCAACGGATCATGTCACCATCGAGGTCGAGGACGACGGCCCCGGCATTTCGAATGCGCTGAAGCCAAACGTGCTGGAGCCGTTCGTGCGCGGCGACGACGCCCGCAACATGGACGAGGCCTCCGGCTTCGGGCTGGGTCTGTCGATCACCAACGCCATCGTGCTGGCGCATGGCGGCGCGCTGTCACTGCACGATCGCGAGCCGCACGGCCTCGTGGTCCGCATTGAATTGCCGGTGCAGCAGGGACGGCGATCCGTCGCCTGATTCAGGCGGCAAGTGAATCCGGATGATGTTCCTCGTAGATCGCAATCGCCTCGAAGCGATAGTCGCAGGCCCGGCAGAACCACAAGAATGAGGTGCGGCCCGGAACGCTCTCGACCCAGTCGGGTCTGGGAATGGGCGTGCCGCATTGGCCGCAGGGATTTCCACGGGGCAGGAAGCCGGAATCGAGCAGAGCCATGGCGCTTCTCCGTTCAGACTGTTGATATGCAATTGAAATGGGACAGGTCCGCTGCCGCAACCGAACTAAACTGTCTGTGAACATCCTACACCTTCATTGCGTCCTTTGCACGACGATGATGCGCGGCGACCTGGCGCAGTTTCAAACCCGTCATCCCCGCGCAACGGCGAAGCCGTTGTCGCTGGAGGTGCGAGCCTTGCGGTGCACTTGCACCGCTGGGCGAGCCTCGAAGGATGAATCGGCCACAGACGGGCCCTCGCCCTTCGAGGCTCGCTGCGCTCGCACCTCAGGCTGACGGTTCACTGGCTCAGGCCCCCAACCACGTCTGCAATCCTGCCTTATCTTCGCCGCCTCAGCGCAATATCGAGGCCGCAAATCGTTAACGCGCCCGTCCCGAGCCAATTTTGATGAAAGTCTTGCCGAAATTCGCGATTGCCGCCCTGGCCGCGCTGCTGCCGTTGCACGGCGCGGGGGCGCAGAGCCGCGCGCAGTACGAGGCGATGGTCGCGACGCATGCGAAAGCCAACAACGTGCCGGAGGCGCTGGTGCATCGCGTGATCGTGCGGGAGAGCAGATATCACCCCGATCTCGTCGGGCGCGGCGGCACGATCGGGCTGATGCAGCTGAAGCTCGCGACCGCGCGCGGCGTCGGCTACACCGGCGATGCCGCGGGCCTGCACGATCCCGACACCAACCTTGCTTACGGCGTCAAATATCTCGCCGGCGCCTATCGCGCCGCCGAACGCGACCATGACCGCGCGGTGCGTTATTTCGCGAGCGGCTATTACTACGTCGCCAAGCGCCAGCGGCTGGAGCGGCAGCAACAGGCTGCGCCGGTGCTGGCGAGCACGACCGCCAGGCCGGTCGAACCCGCCGCCGAGGCGCGCACGGAAAAGGAACCGGCGGCGGAGGCGGCCAAACCATCCGCTGCCGCCCCGGCTGTGGCCCCTGCCGCGGCAAAATCCGGCGAAAAGCCGCTCGATCTGGTCCCGCCGGTGCACGCGGCTGCCGCGAAGGCCGCAAAGCCGAAATCATCCAGAAAGCTCGCCGAGGCCAGGACCGCGGTTCCACGCCCGCCGGCCGCCGTTCCCGCCGGTGCAAAGGGCGCAAAGCCGCGTTGACACCCCTGCCCAACGGCCTACATTAGAGACGTTCCGAGGGGTGCTCCGTGAGGAGCTGAGATACCGCAAACTTTGGGCTTTGACTTCCTGGGAAGGAAAAACCCAAGACCGCGGTGACCCTTTGAACCTGATCCGGGTCATGCCGGCGAAGGGACAGGGATGTACCAGAGTTCTGAACTGCGGGGGGATTCCCCCGTTTCGATCATCGGCGCAGGCATTGCGGGCGCATGGCAGGCGCTGTTGTTCGCGCAGGCGGGCCACGCCGTCACGCTGTACGAGCGCAGCGATGCCGACCTGACGCTGTCCACCAGCCACTGGGCCGGCGGCATGCTGGCGCCGTGGTGCGAGGCGGAAACCTCCGAGCCCGTGATCGGCCGGCTCGGCATCCGCTCGCTGGATTTGTGGCGCGAGCATTTTCCAAACACCCCGTTCAACGGTTCGCTGGTCGTGGCGCATCCGCGCGACCGCGCCGATTTCGAGCGGTTTGCCAGGCTCACCACCGGCCATCAGCGGCTCGACGCGCAAGCGTTGCGCGAACTCGAACCCTCGCTTGAGGGGCGTTTTCGCGACGGGCTGTTTTATCCGGATGAAGGCCATGTCGAGCCGCGGCGCGTGTTGCCGGAATTGCACGCCCGGATCGAAGCCGCCGG
>JAQSDT010000483.1 GCA_029946075.1 bacterium
TCGACGTGCCGGAGAGGTTATTGGCGCCGTTGGCATTGGTCGAGTTCGGAGAGCCGGCAAGGCGCGGCGGCTGGCCGACGTTGTAGAGGTCTTCCTGGAAGATGGTGCCGAGCTTGACCTCGTGGCCGTCGGCGGGACGAACCGTCAGCTTGCCGACGCCGGCCGACAGCCGGTTGCCGGTGTTGGCGACCTCGTAGCCGGTGCCGTCCTTGTAGCTCTCCTGCGTGGAGTAGGTGCCGCCCGCAAACACGTCGACATTCGGATTGACGTGAACGCCGCCGAATACCGAGCTCATGGCGCGGCCGTAATTGGTGCCGAGAACCGTCTTGGCGTCGACGCCCCAGCGCTCGCCCGCGCGCACGACATCCTCGATGTCCTTGGTGCGGAACGATGCCACACCGCCGATCGCGCCGGAGCCGTAGATGTTCGCGGTCGGACCGCGCACGACGTCGATGCTGCCGATCAGTTCGGGGTTGAGGAAGAACGAGCCGTTGGCGAAGTGGCCGGTGCGCTGGTAATTTTGCCGGGCACCGTCGACGACGACGGCGACGCGGCCGAAATCCTGCAGACCACGGATATTGATCGAGGTCGACGGCTCGTCGCCGCGATTCTGCACCCACACACCCGGCATGTTGTAGAGGAGATCGCCGACCGTGCCGGGCTGACGGCCCTGGATCTGCTCAAGCGTCACCACGCTGACCGGCGCCAGCGCGTCGATCGCGCGCTCTTCGGTCTTCGACGCCGCGACCGTGATGGTGTCGAGCGATTGCACCGCTGATGTCACCTGCGCCCGCGCGTTCATGACGGCAGCATCGGCCTGCTGCGGATCGACAACCGCGGGCTTGCGCTTGGCCTGTTTCTTCTTTTCAGCCGAAGGCGCAGCCGCTTCCGCACCCGCCGTCTGGGCGTAGCCGGCTTCCCCCGCCAGCAACGCAATCGATAACACCGACGCGCTCAAAAACAGCGCGCGCGAAAGCCTAGCCTCATCAGCCATTACAACCACCGACCCCGATATCTTTTCTTTAGCTGGTTGGTCTGGCTGGCGGGCGCCGCGCTGGTTGCGCGAACTGCTTGCTGGCTGCCACTTTTGCGATGCCGGCATTCGGCCCGCATCGTGCTGCCTGAGTACGTGGCGGTCCCGAGGCGGTCAAGAACCGGGGCGGGCACTTTACATCAATTGTAAATTGCACGGCTTGGATTGGGACACCGCCCGGCGATAGATACCGGAACACGCATCATGCTCGGGGCACAACAACAACCAATGTCGGAACCATCCGGAGACAAACTCGCAGGCGCCCAGGCGGTGAATCCTTCTGCGGCAACGCGATCTGTCGCCGTCAACGGCAACCGGATCGAAAGCCGTGAGCTGTTCGCGGCCGAGCGCGAGATCATCATCACGCATGGCGAGGAGCGCTATCGCCTCCGCCTGACGTCGCAAAACAAGCTGATCCTGACCAAGTGAACCCATGACATTTTGCCGCACGCTTGCATCGATCGTCACCTGCTGCGCCCTGCTCGGCGAAGCCGCGCTCGGCGCCGGGATCACCGTGCACGACGCGCGTAACCGCGACGTCACGATCGACAATTCTGCGCGGATCGTTTCGATCGGCGGCGCGATCACCGAGATTCTCTATGCGCTCGGCTTCGAGGACCGCCTCGCCGGCGTCGACTCCACCAGCCTGTTCCCGCCCGCGGCGCTGCGCGACAAGCCGAATGTCGGCTACATGCGCCAGCTTTCGGCCGAAGGCGTGCTCGGCCTCAATCCGTCATTGGTGCTCGCGGTGCAGGGCTCCGGACCGAAGGAGACGATGGACGTGCTGGAAGCGGCCAAGGTGCCGCTGGTGCTGGTGCCGGAAACCTTTTCCGAACAAGGCCTGATCGAGAAGATCAAGCTGGTCGGCCACGCCATGAACGCCGACCAGCGCGCTGAATGCCTGACGGCGGCCGTGTCGAGCGATCTGGCGCAACTGCGCGAACTCCGCGCCAGGGTGTCCAGGCCCGTGCGCGTGATGTTCGTGATGTCGCTGCTGAACGGCCGCGCCATGGCTGCCGGCCAGAAGACCGCGGCCAACGAGATCATCGCGCTTGCCGGCGGCGTCAACGCCATCGACGGCTATGAGGGCTACAAGAACATCAACGACGAGGCCATCGTCGCGGCCAAACCCGACGTCGTGCTGTCGATCCAGCGCAGCAGGGATTCGCTCGACGCCGAGGCCGTGTACGTCCATCCCGGCTTCGCGCTGACGCCGGTGGGCGCCAACAAGGCCTTTATCTCGATGGAAGGCCTTTACCTGCTCGGCTTCGGCCCGCGCACCGCAGCCGCGGCGCGCGATCTCGCGCTCAAGCTCTACCCGGCGCTGGCGTCGCAGGCGGGGAAATTCGCGCCGGCGGCGCTGACCGTCAACTGCCGGTCATGACCGCGCTGGCCAGGACCGGCGCCCGGAGCACGAAGCGCCGCAGCGGATACGCCTTGCGTCCGCCGGCCTCGCTGACGCTGATCGGCCTGCTCGCCGCCCTCCTCGGCACCGCGCTGATCGCGCTCACGATGGGCGCGGCCGGCATTCCGCTCGCGCGGCTGCCCGCGGCCCTCGGCCTGTGGGCCGACGCCGCCCCCACACTTGCACGTGACCAACTGGTATTGTGGTCAATCCGGGTTCCGCGGATCGCCGCGGCGGCGATGGTCGGCGCCCTGCTCGCAGCTTCCGGCGCGATCATGCAGGGATTGTTTCGCAACCCGCTCGCCGACCCCGCCCTCGTCGGCGTTTCCTCCGGCGGCGCGCTCGCCGCAGCTGCGGCCATCGTCTTCACCGACAGCCAATACGGGCAGAGCCTGTATTTCATGCAACACCAGCTGCTGCCGATCGCGGCCTTTGCCGGCTCGCTGCTGACGACGATCGTTCTGTATTCCATCGCCAGTCGTTCCGGGCGCACCTCGATTGCGATCTTCCTGCTGGCAGGTATTGCGATTGCGGCGATTGCCAATGCGGGCATCGGCCTGTTGGTGTTCATCGCCGACGACCGGCAATTGCGCGACATCACCTTCTGGCTGCTGGGCTCGCTCAGCGGCGCGACCTGGACCAAGCTCGCCACGCTGGCGCCGGTGCTTGGAGTAGCCACCATCGCCTTCGTCTCGATCGCCCGCGGGCTCGACGTGCTGGTGCTGGGCGAAGCCGAGGCCTTCCACAGCGGCGTCGACGTCGAGCGGCTGAAGCGGATTTCGATCGTGCTGGTCTCGGCGATGACGGGCGTTGCGGTCTCGGTCTGCGGCGTGGTCGGCTTCGTCGGCATCGTGGTGCCGCATCTGCTGCGGCTCGTGATCGGGCCGGCGCATCGCCTGCTGCTGCCGGCGTCGATGCTATCAGGCGCAGTCTTGATGGTCGGCGCCGACACGCTCGCCCGCACCATCGTGGCGCCTGCGGAAATGCCGATCGGCATT
>JAQSDT010000484.1 GCA_029946075.1 bacterium
TCGCGGCGCGCGTACCCCGGTTCGCGCGTCGCGGCTTTAAACCAAGCGAGATCCATCTTGTCGGTAGTCGACCACAACGCCATCGATGTTGGCCCTCGGATTTCCGAGGCGGAGGTCGGCGATTATCTTGCGCTGCTGAAGCCGCGGGTGATGTCGCTCGTGATCTTCACGGCGCTGGTCGGTCTGGTGATCGCGCCCGGCCATATCCACCCGGTCCTGGCCTTTACCTCGATCCTCTGCATCGCCGTCGGCGCCGGCGCCTCCGGCGCGCTGAACATGGCCTATGAGGGCGACATCGACGCCCTGATGTCGCGCACGGCCAACCGGCCGATCCCGCGCGGCCGCATCACCCGCGAGGAAGCCACTGCGTTCGGCCTGATCCTGTCGTTCTTCTCGGTGATGACGCTCGGCATCCTCGTCAACTGGCTCGCGGGCGGCCTGCTGGCCTTCACGATCTTCTTCTACGTCGTGGTCTACACGATGGGCCTGAAGCGCTGGACCGCGCAGAACATCGTCATCGGCGGCGCGGCCGGTGCGCTGCCGCCGGTCGTGGCGTGGGCCGCGGCCACCGGCTCGATGTCGATGGAGCCGATCCTCCTGTTCCTGATCATCTTCTTCTGGACCCCGCCGCATTTCTGGGCGCTGGCGCTGTTCCGCTCGGACGATTACGCCCGCGCCGGCGTGCCGATGCTGCCCGTGGTCGCCGGTCCCGATGCGACGCGGCTGCAGATCCTGCTCTATACGATCGTGCTGGTCGCGATCGCGCTGTCGCCCTGGCCGCTCGGCTATTTCAGCGCCATCTACGGCGTCACCTCGCTGGTGCTCGGCGCCGGCATGATGTGGCTGGCCGTCGAGGTCTATCGTCACCGCGAGGGCAAGGAAGCGCTGCGCGCGACGCGAAAGCTGTTTGGCTTCTCGATCCTCTATCTGTTTGCACTGTTTGCGGTGCTGCTGCTCGAAGTCGTCGGAAACGCAGTGATCCCTGCAATCCGCGCCGCGATCGGGTAGGGGGCGCATGGCCGGCGAATGGACGAAAAACGAATGCCAGATGGAATCGTCCTCACCGAGGCGCAGAAGCGAAGTCGTCGCCAGCGCTCGATCGCCATCGCGCTTGCGCTCGGCGTCATGGTCGTCCTGTTTTTCGCCGTCACCCTGGTCAAGGGGCCGGTCGTTCTCCTGCGGCCGATGTGAGGGACAGTTCGTTGGGTGAGATGGCAAACCAGCCGAATGCGAAAGCGCCGGAAGCGGGCCGCAAGGTCTCGCGTCGCGGCCTGACGCGCGACGCGCTGGTGGCCTCGGCCTGCGGTCTGTTCGTGGTGTTCATGGTTGGCGCATCCTATGCCGCCGTTCCCTTCTACAACTGGTTCTGCCGCGCCACCGGCTTCAACGGCACCACCCAAGTTGCGACCGCGGCGCCCACGGGCGCACCGCTGGAGCGCAAGATCTCGGTGCGGTTCGATTCCAACGTCGGACCCGGCCTGCCGTGGAAGTTCGAGCCGGAGCAGACCGAGATCGAGGTCAAGCTCGGCGAGGTCGTCACGGTGTTCTACACGGTGACCAACCAGGCGGCGCGGACCACTTCCGCCCAGGCCGCCTACAACGTCACGCCGCTGACGGTCGGGGCCTACTTCCAGAAGATCAACTGCTTCTGCTTCACCGAACAGACCATGGGTCCGGGCGAGAAGCGCGAAATGCCCGTCGTGTTCTACGTCGATCCGGCGCTGGCCGACGACAGCGAAAACGACACGCTGAAGACCATCACGTTGTCCTACACCTTCTATCCCATGCGCGATCCGCCGAAGCCGCTGGCTTCCAGCGAGCCGGACAAGCGCAAGGGAAACCTGTAACGGGAAACTGTAACCCGGAATTCGTAACGTCCGGGACCTGATTGTTGAGACGACTATGTGCCGAAGGGAACGGCACATCTAACGGAGAGACCGCAATGGCTGCGCAAGCGAAGCACCACGACTACCACCTCGTCGATCCGAGCCCGTGGCCGGTCGTCGGCTCGATCTCGGCCTTCATCATGGCGTTCGGCGCCGTCGCCTGGATGCACAAGATGTTCGCCGGCGCGCCGATCGTGTTCGGCGTCGGCACCATCGGCGTCCTTTACACCATGGCGAGCTGGTGGGGCGACGTGCTCCGTGAAGCCCAGTACAAGGGCGATCACACCCGCGTGGTGCAGATCAGCCACCGCTACGGCATGATCCTGTTCATCGCTTCCGAAGTGATGTTCTTCGTCGCCTGGTTCTGGGCGTTCTTCAACTCCGCGCTGTTTCCGGCCGACGCCGTCCACGCCACCCGCGATGCCGTGTTCGGCTGCGGCCCCGGCACCGCGATGGGCGCCTGCAGCGTTCCCGGTACCTGGCCGCCGAAGGGCATCGAGACCTTCGATCCCTGGCACCTCCCGCTGCTCAACACGTTGCTGCTGCTGACCTCGGGCACCACCGTCACCTGGGCGCATCACGCGCTGCTCGAGGGCGACCGCAAGGGCCTGAAGTACGGCCTGATCCTTACCGTTATCCTTGGCGCGCTCTTCACCTGCGTGCAGGCCTACGAGTATGCCCACGCCACGTTCGCCTTCTCCGGCAACATGTACGGCGCGACCTTCTTCATGGCGACCGGCTTCCACGGTTTCCACGTGCTGGTCGGCACCGTGTTCCTGCTGGTCTGCCTGTTCCGCGCCTATGCCGGCCACTTCACCCCGAAGCAGCATCTCGGCTTCGAGTTCGCCGCCTGGTACTGGCACTTCGTCGACGTGGTGTGGCTGTTCCTGTTCGTCTGCATCTACGTCTGGTTCCGCGGCGCCGGTGCGGCCGCCGGCGGCCACTGACCGCACGTCTTGCGTGATACAAGGGGGCGGTCGCAGGACCGCCCCCTTTTGTTTTCTTCCTTTTGCTTTTTTCCCTTCTCCCCTTGTGGGAGAAGGTGCCTTGCCGAAGGCAAGGCGGATGAGGGGTTCTTTCCGCGGACACAGACCCCTCACCCGTCTCGAATGAGCTGACGCTCATTCGATCCACCCTCTCCCACAGGGGGAGAGGGGGAAGGAGCGAATATGACGCCTGATCAATCACCCACACTGACCCAGAGCGCGCTGCGCGGCATCGCCTGCCGCTGTCCGCGCTGCGGCAAGGGCAAGCTCTACGCGGGCTTCCTCGACCTGCGCCCGAATTGCGAGGCCTGCGGGCTCGACTATGCCTTCATCGATGCCGGCGACGGGCCCGCGATCTTCATCATCATGCTGGCCGGCGCCGTGGTCGTCGGCGCTGCATTGATCGTCGAGATCAAATACCAGCCGCCGTTCTGGCTGCATGCGGCCCTTTGGCTGCCGCTGATTCTCGCGACCACGCTGCTGCCGATGCGGTCGATGAAGTCGCTCCTGATCGCGCTCCAGTTCCACCACAAGGCGGCACCCGGCCGGCTGATCG